>JALVEX010000132.1 GCA_027030435.1 Paracoccaceae bacterium | reverse complement strand
TGCCGGGCGTGGGCGATGTCGAGGCCAATGTGCTCCTGAGCGAAGAGCGCCTTCCCGGGCCGCTGGGATGAATTGCCCCTTGCGGCGGGTGGGCCTTTCGGGGAAAGTCGCGCCGACACAGCCACAGGAGAAGCCCATGCCCGGCCTCAATCCCGAAATCGATCCCGATGGCCTTCTGGAATATTCGGTGGTGTTCACCGATCGCTCGCTCAATCACATGTCGAAGCGTTTCCAGCAGGTGATGCGCGATATTTCCGCCACCCTGAAGGAGGTCTATAACGCCCGCTCGGTGGCGCTGGTGCCCGGCGGGGGCACCTGCGCGATGGAGGCCGTTGCGCGCCAGTTCGCCACCGGCCGCCACGCCATGGTGATCCGCAACGGCTTCTTCAGCTACCGCTGGAGCCAGATCTTCGAGATGGGGGGGATCCCGGCGCGCGAAACCGTGCTGATGGCCCGGCGCACGGGCAACGGCGCCACCGCCCCCTTCGCCCCGCCGCCGATCGGGGAAGTGGTGCAGGCGATCCGCGAAACCCGCCCCGACATCCTCTTCGCCCCGCATGTGGAAACCGCCTCGGGCATGATCCTGCCCGATGATTACCTGGCCGCGCTCGGGGAAGCGATGCGCGAGGTCGGCGGCATGTTCGTGCTCGATTGCATCGCCTCGGGCGCGGTCTGGGTCGATATGGAAAGGGCGGGCGTCGATGTGCTGATCTCGGCGCCGCAGAAGGGCTGGTCGGGCGCGCCCTCGGCCGGCATGGTGATGCTGGGCGAGGCGGCCCGCAGGCGGCTCGGTGAAACAGCCTCCACCAGCTTCGCGCTCGATCTCGCGAAATGGGTGGCGATCATGGAAGCCTACGAGGCCGGCGCCCACGCCTATCACGCCACCATGCCCACCGACGCGCTCGCCGCCCTGCGCGACACCATGAACGAAATGCGCGAAATCGGATTCGACCGCCTGCAGGACGCCCAGTGGGAACAGGGCCGGCGCGTGCGCGAGGCCCTGAAGGCGCGGGGCGTGCAATCGGTGGCGGCGGAGGGCTTCGAGGCTCCCGGCGTCGTGGTGAGCTACACCGATGATCCCGAGATCCGAAACGGCAGCAAGTTCGCGCGCCATGGCGTCCAGATCGCCGCCGGAGTGCCCCTGATGGTGGAAGAAGGCGGCGATTTCGGAAGCTTTCGCCTCGGCCTCTTCGGCCTCGACAAGCTGAAGGACGTGGACGCGAGCCTCGCCCGCCTCACCCCCGTGCTCGACGAAGTGCTCGGGCCGACTGCCTGATCGCGGCCCTCATCACTGGTCCGCAAATATCCCCGCCGGAGGCATCCCTCGAGGGCCACCAGACAGAAGGCCGGGCAATCAGCGCATCCCGAGCCCCGCGCGCATCAGCGCCTTGCGCACCGGGCCGGCGGAATAGAGCGCGCCGAGCGCCGCGGCGCGCAGATCGCGCAGGGGGCGGGGCGAGAGCATCGAGGCGCGGTTGAGCATGTCGATCCCCGCAAGGCGCGCGCGCACCTCCGGGTAGCGGCGGCGGTGATAGGTGGCGAGCATGGCCCGATCGCCGAGCCGCTCGGGCGCCTTGCGCGCCAGATCCAGAAGCGCCCGCAGATCCCCGAGGCTCATGTTGAGCCCCTGCGCGCCGATCGGGGGCACCACATGCGCCGCCTCCGCCATCAGCGCCGTGCGCTCGCCGCTCATGCGCGCCGCGTGCTGGCTGATGATCGGCCATATGCTGCGCCGGGTGACAAGGCGGAGCGGCCCCAGGATGTTGCACGAGCGCTCGTTCATCTCGGCTTCGAAATCCGCCGCCGCCAGCGCCTGCAGCCGCAGCGCCTCGGGCCCGCGCTCCATCCACACCACCGCCGAACAGGGCCGGCCTTCACGATCGGGGAGCGGCACCAGGGTGAAGGGGCCGCCCGAGCGGTGGATCTCGGTCGAGACATTCTCATGCGGGATCGGATGGGTGACGGCAAAGGCCAGCGCCTTCTGCCCGTAGCGGATGGTGGTCGAGGGGATGCCAAGCGCCTCGCGCACCGGAGAATTGCGCCCGTCGGCGGCGATCAGGAGCCGAGCCGATACCCGGCTGCCGTCGGAAAGCGTCACCAGCGCCTCGCTTTCGCGCGTCAGCACATCGCGCGTCGCCACGCCGGGGCGGAAATCCACATTGGGCATTTCGCCGAGCCGCGCCACCATCTCGCGGCGCAACAGCCAGTTCGGCAGGTTCCAGCCGAAGGGCTGATCGGAAATCTCGCGCGCATCGAAATCGCGCTTCAGCCGCGCTTCGGGCCGGGCGCCGCCGGCATCGATGATGCGCATGATCTGCAGGGGGGCGGCATGGGGCGCGAGGCGCTCCCAGAGGCCGGCTTCCTCAAGAAGCCCGCGCGCGGGCTGCAGGAAGGCCGTGGTGCGCAGATCGGCGCCGGCATCGGCCTCGTCCGTCACCGGATGGGCGGGATCCACGCAGATCACCTCGAAACCGGCGGCACCGAAGGCGGCGGCGGCCGTCAGCCCGGCGACACCACCGCCGGAGATCAGGATATCACTTGCGATTCGCATTTTCTGCACCCCCTTTCGGGGAGGCAGGATAGGCTTGCGCGCGGGGAATGCCAGAGGGAATTCGCCTCAAGCCGCCCGGCAGCCGCCTCAAGCCGCCACCCGAGCCGCCGTGGCAAGCGCGACGGCTGCCGGAGCAATCAGCAGCACGCCTGCGCCGCCCCGCCCCCTGCCGGGGCGGGCTGGCAATCGAACAGGCCGAAATGGGTGGAAAAATCGCCCTCGACCCGGAAATGCCGCCCGAGGCGTGTCTGCGAGAGCATGTTGGCGGTATTGCCGCAGACAGGCACGGGCAGGCCGGCCCTGAATTCGTGGTGATCATCCAGAACGAAGCGATGCGGGCTTTCGGGGATGGTGCCCCGGTAGCAGGCGATATGGCCGTAATTCTCGCATCTGTCCTCCAGATCGACCTTGAAGGCGCGCACGGTGATCGAATGGAAATCGATCATGCCGGCCTTTTCCCACAGTTCCATGTCGTCCAGGGTGAGCTGGCGTTTCGAGACGGTGCGGATATCGGCAATGCCGATCCGGCCCATCATGCGGCGAAAATCCTCGAAATAGAGGGCGCCGGCGAGGCATTCGCCGAGCAGGATCTTGTCTGACCGCAGGGCTTGCGGGATGCGTTGGGCGGAGAACACATCCGAGAAAAGGAGCTCCCCGCCGGGCTTCAGGACGCGATAGATCTCGCGAAACACCCGTTCCTTGTCCGGCGAGAGGTTGATCACGCAATTGGACACCACGATATCCACGCTTTCATCGGCTATCCCGGCGCTTTCCAGATCCTCGATATAGGCTTTCACGAATTCCACATTGGGCCTTTCGTAGCCGAACCGCTCCATGTGCCAATCCAGATGCCGATTGGCCACGGCAAGCTGCGCGTCGGTCATGTCCACCCCGATCACGCGGCCCCTTTCGCCGACGATCTGGCTGAGGAGAAAGGCATCGCGCCCGGTGCCGCAGCCCAGATCGAGCACCGTGCAGCCCTCCGCCGCAAGCGGCAGGGGCGAGCCGCAGCCGTAGAACCTTTCCTGCACCGCTTCATGAACATTCCGCAAGAGCGCCTGCAGGCGTGGCGAGGGGGCTTCGAGCGGGCAGCAGGCGCTGGTCCTGAGATCATCCTTGGTCTGCAGGACCTCGCCGTAATATTCCTGCACGTCGCTCAGCGTTTGTTCGCTCATGGCTCTTCTTCCCCGTCCTGGCGGAACATTCTCCGGCCGGAACCTGATTCCGGCTCCGGTCCGGGTTTGATAGCCGTGGGGGGCGGGGCGGACAACAGGCACCCCCTGCGTGCCTGAAGCCATGGCGCGGATTTCTGGCCTGAAAAAACAGGCATTGCGCAAAATCTCACGAAAAAATGATCTCCGGGGCGCCCGCTT
>JALVEX010000131.1 GCA_027030435.1 Paracoccaceae bacterium | reverse complement strand
TTTCGCGCCGGTGATCCGCATCGCGCTCGAGGTAGATGGCGATGCGCTCCTGATCCGCATCTGCGACAACGGCATCGGCCTGCCGCCCGATCGCGCCCGCCTCTTCGAGCCCTATGTGACCACCCGCGAGAAGGGCACCGGGCTCGGGCTGCCGATCGTCAGGAAGATCATCGAGGAACACGGCGGCACGCTCGGCCTCGAGGACGCGCCGGCGTTTGGCGATGACGGCCACGCCGGGGCCTGCGCGGTGGTCTGCCTGCCGCGCGGTCCGGCCAAAACGGGCGCCGGGGAGAAGCAAGCGGGGAAAGCGGGAGGCGCAGATCCGGCACCGGGAGGGATTCGGGGCGAGCCGTCCGCGCCATACGAGAAGTTTGAGGGGAGTGAATCATGAGTGACATCCTGATCGTGGATGACGAGCGCGATATCCGCGAGCTGATCGCGGATATTCTGGAAGATGAGGGATATACCACCCGCCTTGCGGCCAATTCCGACGAGTGCATGAAGGAGATCAACGCCGATCCGCCGGGGCTGATCATCCTCGACATCTGGCTGAAGGACAGCCGCATGGACGGGATCGACATCCTCAAGACGGTAAAGCGCGACAACCCGGATATCCCGATCGTCATCATCTCCGGCCACGGCAATATCGAGATCGCGGTGGCGGCGATCAAGCAGGGGGCCTATGATTTCATCGAGAAGCCCTTCAACATCGATCAGCTGATGGTGGTGATCCGCCGCGCCATGGAGGCCTCGAAACTGAGGCGCGAGAATGCGGAGCTGCGGCGCAGCGATGTCACCTCCTGCGTCATGATCGGCTCGAGCCCGGCCTTCCGCACCCTCAAGGCCCAGCTCGACAAGGTGGCCAAAACCAACAGCCGCATCCTGCTGAGCGGCCCGCCGGGCGCGGGCAAGGAGGTGGCGGCGCGCTACATCCACGCCAATTCGCTGCGCGCCAAAGGGCCTTTCGTGAGCGTCAATTCCGCCACCATCGAGCCCGAGCGCATGGAAGAGGTGCTGTTTGGCAGCCACAGCCCCGAGCGGGGCACCACGACCGGCCTTCTCGACGAGGCCCACGGCGGCACGCTCTATTTCGACGAGGTGGCCGACATGCCGCTCGGCACCCAGACCAAGATCCTGCGCGTGCTGGTGGAGCAGCAGTTCCAGCGCGCCGGCGGGAGCGACAAGGTGCGGGTGGATATCCGGGTGATCTCCAGCACCACCCGCGATCTCGAGGAGGAAATCCGACGCGGCAATTTCCGCGAGGAGCTCTACCACCGTCTCAATGTGGTGCCGATCGAGGTGCTGCCACTGGCCGAGCGGCGCGAGGACATCCCCGAGCTTGCCCGCCATTTCATCGCCGAGTTCAACCGCACCCAGGGCCTGCCCCTGCGCGAACTTGGCGAGGAGGCGGCGGCGCTCCTGCAGACGATGCCCTGGCCCGGCAATGTGCGCCAGCTCAGGAACGTGATCGAGCGGGTGCTGATCCTCGGCCCCGAAAGCGGGCCGATCGAGGCTGCGGAACTGCCGGTGAGCGAGGAGGTTTCGGAAGAGGAAAGCCCGGTGGTGCTTTCCCCGGCGCTGGCCACGCTGCCTTTGCGCGAGGCGCGGGAGATGTTCGAGCGCGAATATCTCATGACCCAGATCAATCGCTTCGGCGGCAATATCAGCCGCACGGCGAATTTCGTCGGCATGGAGCGCTCGGCCCTGCACCGCAAGCTGAAATCGCTCGGCATCTCCACCGCCAGCAAGGCCGGCGTGCGGGTGGCGCAGGTCTGCGACAAGACCGACGAAATGGCCTCCGGGCAATAGGGAGCGCCCGCACCGCGCCGTTCACTGGCCGGTGGCGCGATTGACCCCGAAGCGCGCATCTGCCAAGGATGGGGCGGCCATCGCCCGGGCCCCGGCGGCGCGGGGGATGCGCGGGTGAAGGCGATGCAGCAAGCAGGGGCAGCAGGGACAGGCCATGAAAGTCATCATTTGCGGGGCGGGGCAGGTGGGCTGGCAGATCGCCCGCCATCTCGCCGGCGAGCGCAACGATGTTACCGTCGTTGACAAGAACCCCGATCTCGTGCGCCGCGCCACCGACATGCTGGACGTGCAGGGGGTGACGGGATTCGCGAGCTACCCCGACGTGCTCGAGCGCGCCGGCGCGGAGGACGCCGACATGCTGATCGCCGCTACCCATTCCGACGAGGTCAACATGGTCACCTGCCAGGTGGCGCATTCGATTTTCGAGGTGCCGCGCAAGATCGCCCGCCTGCGCGCCCAGAGCTATCTCGATGCCCTCTATTCCGATCTCTACCGGCGCGAGCACATGCCGATCGACGTGGTGATCAGCCCCGAGCGCGAGGTGGCCGAGGCGGCGCTTCAGCGCCTTGCCGCGCCGGCCGCCTTCGATACCGAGAGCTTTCTCGAAGGCAAGGTGCAGCTTCTCGGCATCAAGCTCGACGAGGATTGCCCGGTGCTCGATACCGCCCTGCGCCAGCTTACCGATCTCTTCTCCACCCTGAGCGCCATCGTGGTGGGCGTGCGCCGGCAGGGCACGCTTTTCGTGCCCGGGCCCAACGATCAGCTTTTCGCCGGCGACGAGATCTATGTCTTTTCGCGTACCGAGGATATCCCGCGCACGCTCGAGGTGTTCGGCAAGAAGGCGCATGAGCAGCACCGTGTGGTGATCATCGGCGGCGGCAATGTGGGGCTTCAGGTGGCGCGCGCGCTCGAGCAGAGCGAAAGGCGGGTGCGCGTCAAGGTGATCGAGAAGGATCGCCGGCGCGCCGAACGCGCGGCCGAGGAGCTCGAGCGCACCATCGTTCTTCATGGCGACGGGCTCAGCATCGAGCTGCTGCGCGAGGCCAATATCGAGAGCGCCGATGCCATCCTTGCGGTGACGGATGACGACAAGACCAACATCCTCGCCTGCGTGCGCGCGAAAAGCGAGGGCGTGGGGCTGGCGATCTCGCTGGTGAACGATCCGAGCCTCATCCCCCTGATGGGCCCGCTCCACATCGATGCCTACATCAACCCGCGCGCCACCACCGTCAGCTCGATCCTGCGCCACATCCGCCACGGGCGGGTGCGCGGCGTCTATTCCATCGGCGATGCGGAAGCCGAGGTGATCGAGGCGGAGGTGCTTTCCACCTCGCCCATGGCCGGGCGGCAGATCCGCGATATCGATTTTCCCGAAGGGGTGCGCGTGGGGGCGGTCGAGAAAGGCGGCAAGGTGGTGCGCCCGCAAGGCGATACCCGCATCGACGAAGGCGATATCGTGGTGCTCTTCTCCCTTGCCGATGACGTTCCCGAAGTGGAGCGGCTGTTGCAGGTTTCCGTCGATTTCTTCTGAACATGGCGCGCCTCAAGGATCTCCCGCTGCTTGTGATCCTGATGGGGATCGGCGCCGCCGCGATGCTGGTGCCGGCGGGTTATGCCTACGGGCAGCGCGACATGCACGTGGCGCGGGTGTTCTTCTACGGCGCGGTGCTCTTCGGGCTGCTGACGGCGATCATCGCCATCGCCGCATCATCGAGCCGCCCGGCAAATCCCCTGCGCAGCCACCTGCTGGCGCTGGTCGGGGCCTGGCTGGCGCTGCCCCTGATGCTGGCGCTGCCCTTCCAGCAGGCGGTGCGCGACACCTCCTTCCTCAATGCCTATTTCGAGATGGTCTCGAGCCTCACCACCACCGGGGCCACGCTTTTCGACCCGCCCGAGAGGCTGAGCGAGGCGCTGCATCTGTGGCGTGCGCTGGTGGGCTGGCTCGGCGGCTTCATGATGTGGGTGCTGGCGATCTCCATCATGGCGCCGCTCAATCTCGGCGGCTTCGAGCTCACGACCTCGGGCGGGATCGGGGCGGGAGGCCCGCTTGAAGGCTTCGATCCCGGGGGCGGGGGGGGTGATGGTGGCGAAGGTGCTGTCCGGCGCCATCGCCTGATGCGCTACAGCCGCCGCCTG
>JALVEX010000130.1 GCA_027030435.1 Paracoccaceae bacterium | reverse complement strand
GCTTCGGGGGCCTCAAGGCGCGCCAGAAGCCCCTGGCGCAGCTCCTCCTCGAACCATTGCCGCGCCTGGCGGGCCCGATGCGCAGCCCAATGGCCTTCGCGCCTGCGCCAGTCGGCCAGGGCCTGCATCTCCCGCCACGCCTCATCCAGCCCCGCGCCCGTCAGCGCCGATACCTGAAGCACCTTCGGAAAGCCCTCGGGATCCTGCGGGCGGCGGCGCAGCAGGCCGAGCGCGCCCGCATAATCCGCAACCGTGCGCGCCGCCGCCGGCTTCAGCTCGCCATCGGCCTTGTTCACCAGGATGAGATCGGCCATCTCCATGATGCCCCGCTTCACCCCCTGAAGCTCGTCCCCCCCCGCCGGCGCCAGCAAGAGCACGAAGAGATCCGCCATCTGTGCCACCATGGTCTCCGATTGCCCGACGCCGACCGTCTCGATCAGGATCACGTCAAAGCCGGCGGCTTCCAGCAGCATGACGGCCTCGCGGGTGCGCCGCGCCACGCCGCCAAGGGCGCTGCGGCTCGGGGAGGGGCGGATATAGGCATTCGGGTGGCGGGCGAGGCGGGGCATGCGCGTCTTGTCGCCGAGGATCGAGCCCCCGGTGCGCGCCGAACTTGGATCAACCGCCAGCACCGCCACCTTCAGTCCGCTCTCGGCAAGCATGGAGCCGAAAGCCTCGATGAAGGTGGATTTGCCCACGCCGGGCGTGCCCGAAAGCCCGATCCTGAGGGCTTCGCTGCGGCTCTCCGCCAGCGCCTCGAGAAGGGCCTCCGCCGCAGCGCGGTGATCGGGGCGGCTGCTTTCTACAAGTGTGATCGCGCGCGCCAGCGCCCTGCGTTCGCCCTGCCTGATGCGCCGCGCCAGATCCCCCATATCCGCCATTTTCGCCACGCTTCGCCCCTTGCCTGCCTGTTTCCCGCGCAGTCTAGAAAAAGCACGGCACCTTCGAAAGAGGAAAACACCGGCGCATCAAAGGCTGGCCATGCGCCGGGCCTTCGCGGATAAAGGCGCCATGAAGAAAACGGATCTGCCCATCGAGCCCATCCTGCCGGACCTCATGGAGGCCCTGCGCGCGAATGGCCGCGCCGTTCTGCAGGCGCCCCCCGGCGCGGGCAAGACGACCCGCGTGCCGCTGGCCATGCTCGAAGCCGGGCTCTGCGGGGAGGGGAAGATCCTCATGCTCGAGCCCCGCCGCCTCGCCGCGCGCGCCGCCGCCGAGCGCATGGCCGAGAGCCTCGGCGAACGGCCAGGCCGGCGCGTGGGATACCGGATGCGCGGCGAGAGCCGGAGCGGGCCGCAAACGCGCATCGAGGTGGTGACGGAAGGCATCCTCACCCGCATGATCCAGGCCGATCCCGCGCTCGAGGGGATCGGCGCCATCCTGTTTGACGAATTTCACGAACGTTCCCTCAATGCCGATCTCGGCCTCGCGCTGGCGCTCGAGGCGCGCGCGGCGCTGCGTGAGGATCTGATGATCCTCGTGATGTCGGCCACGCTCGACGCGGCGCCGGTGGCCGGGCTGATGGGCGGCGCGCCGGTGATCACCGCCGAAGGGCGCAGCTACCCGGTCGAAACCCGCTGGCTCCCCCGCCCCATGGGGCGCGAAACCCGCTTCGAGGCGGCGATGGCGGGGCTGATCAGCGAAGCGCTCGCAGAAAGCGAGGGCGATCTTCTGGCCTTTCTGCCCGGCGAGGGCGAGATAAGGCGCGTTGCGGCCCTGCTCGGCGATCTGCCGGATGAAATCGCGCTGCATTCGCTCTATGGCGCCCTCCCCTTCAAGGCCCAGCGCGCCGCGATCGCGCCCGCGCGCACCGGCCGCAAGGTGGTGCTTGCGACAGCGATCGCGGAAACCTCGCTCACCATCGAGGGCGTGCGGGTGGTGGTGGATGGCGGGCTGGCGCGCCGGGCGCGCTTCGATCCGGGCTCCGGCATGGCCCGGCTGGTGACGGAGCGTGTCAGCCGGGCCGAAGCCGAGCAGCGGCGCGGGCGTGCGGGGCGGGTCGCGCCCGGAATTTGCTACCGGCTCTGGGCAAAGGCCGAGGAAGGCGCTCTGCGCGCCTACCCTCCCGCCGAGATCGAGGTGGCGGATCTGACGGGTTTTGCGCTTGAAATGGCGCTCTGGGGGGCGCGGGAGGCGAGCGATCTGGCGCTTCTGACGCCCCCCAACCCGGGTGCGCTCGAAGCCGCGCGCGCCCTGCTGCGCGATCTCGGCGCGCTCGATGAGGGAGGCGCAATCACCCCCCACGGCAAGGCCCTCGCCCGCCTGCCGCTGCACCCGCGCCTCGGTCACATGCTGGCAGAGGCCGGCGAAAAGGCCGCGCCGCTTGCCGCCCTTCTGGCCGAGCGCGATCCCCTCAAGGGAGCGCCCGCCGATCTTTCCCTGCGCCTCGAAGCCCTGCGCGATCCAGCCGCCTTTCGCGCCCGCCGCCCCCATGATGTGCGGGAAAGCACATTGAAGCGCATCCGCGCCGAGGCCGGCCGCCTTGCGCGCCTCGCGCCCGCCGATCCGCCCCACGGCGATCTTTCTCCCGGCGCCATGGCCGCGCTCGCCTACCCCGATCGCATCGGCCTGCACCGCAAGGGCGATCAGCCCCGCTTCGTGCTTTCCGGCGGAAAGGGGGCGCATCTGCCGCCCGATGATCCTCTTGCCGGCCAGCGCCTGCTCGTGGCCACGGATCTCGATGGCGATCAGCGCGAGGCGCGCATCCGCCTCGCCGCACCGCTTCGCGAAAGCGAGCTTCGCGCGCTCTTCGGCGAAAGCATCCGCTGGGTGGAGGCCTGCGAATGGTCGCGGCGCGAGCGCAGGGTTGTGGCGCGCCGCCAGGAGCGTTTCGGCGCGCTGGTGCTTGATGATCGCATCTGGCGCGAGGCTCCACCGGAGGCGATCGCCCGGGCCATGCTCGATGGCGTGCGCGATCTCGGCCTGCCGTGGAGCAGGCCCGCCCGCAGGCTTCAGGCGCGTGTGGAAGCAGCGCGCGCCGGTGGCAGCGATCTGCCGGATTTCTCCGAGGAAGCGCTGATGGAGCGGCTCGAGGAATGGCTCCTTCCGCATCTGGGAGGGATCCGCAGCGCAAGCGATCTCAAGCACCTTGATCTCTCCGCCGCGCTTCTCCAGACGCTCAGCTGGGAAGAGCGCCAGCGCCTCGACAGCCTCGCGCCCTCCCATTTCACGACCCCGCTCGGCGGGCGCATCCCGATCGATTATTCCGCCGGGCAGCCGGCCATAGAGGTGCGGCTTCAGGAGATGTTCGGCCTGCGCGCGCATCCCTCTATCGCCGGGCAGCCGCTCAGGATCACGCTCCTTTCTCCCGCCGGCCGCCCGGTGCAGACAACGACCGACCTCCCCGGCTTCTGGGCCAGCTCCTACAGCGACGTGCGAAAGGACATGCGCGGGCGCTACCCGAAGCACCCCTGGCCCGAGAACCCGGCCGAGGCGACGCCCACGCGGCGTGCAAAGCCGCGCCGCTGAGCGCCGGCACGCCCCCGCGCGAAAGAGTTTCATGCCTCCGGCGGGGATATTTACCGGACCAGTGATTGGATGGGCAGAAGCCTCAGGCGGAGAGGCCGTGGCTTGCGAAGAGTTCCTTCAGATCCGCTTCCGGGCGTGCGCCAAGGTGACTTATGACCTCGCTTGCCGCGATGCAGCCCATGCGCCCGCTGGTTTCGAGATCATGGCCATTGGTGATGCCCCAGAGGAAGGCCCCGGCGAAGAGATCCCCAGCGCCGGTGGCATCGACGATTTCCGTCGGGACGGCGGGCACATGCCAGCGCTGGCCGTTTGAAAGGATATGAGCGCCGTTTTCGCTGTCGGTGCAGGCGACGATCTCCACTTCCTCCGCGGCCCGGGCCAGGGCGGCTTCGAGATCAGCCGTCTGATACATGGAGATCATCTCGGCGCGGTTGCAGAACAGCAGATCCACATCCTCGCGGATCATGCGCGCGAAGGCCTCGCGGTGGCGATCTATGCAGAAAGGATCGGAGAGCGTGATCGCCACCTTGCCGCCGGCGGATTTCGCGGCGCGGATGGCGCGGGCGAAGGCTTCGTGGCTGTCGGGGCCGTCGAAGCGGTAGCCCTCGAGATAGATCCATTCCGCATCGCGCATCATCTCTTCATCGATATCCGAAGGCGAAAGGTGCTCCGTGACGCCGAGATAGGTGTTCATCGAGCGCTCGCCGTCAGGCGTGACGATGACGACGCAGCGCCCGGTTTCATGCTCGCCGCCATCGGGCGCGGGGGTAGTTTCGTAAACCGCGCCCTGGGCGCGCAGGTCATGGGCGAAGATCTCTCCCAGCTGATCGTCGCAGACCTTGCCAACATAGGCGCAGGTGCCGCCGAGCCTGGCCACCCCGGCGATCGTGTTGGCCGCCGAGCCGCCGGACACCTCGATCGCCGGGCCGATCTTGGCATAGAGATCGCGGGCGCGCTCCCTGTCGATCAGCTGCATCACGCCCTTGCCGATGCCCTCTTCATGGAGGAAATCGTCGTCCATGTGGGTGAGCACATCAACAAGCGCGTTGCCGATGCCGACGACCTGGTATTTCTTCTTCATAGGTTCTTTTCCTCGTATTCGCAGAGATCGCGGATGATGCAGGTGGCGCATTGGGGCTTGCGCGCCTTGCAGATGTAGCGGCCGTGCAGGATCAGCCAGTGGTGGGCATGGAGCATGTAGCGCGCGGGCACGTTGTCGAGGAGCTTCTGCTCCACCGCCAGCACATCCTTGCCCGGCGCGATGCCGGTGCGGTTGGAAACGCGGAACACATGCGTATCGACAGCCATCGTCGGCTGGTGGAACCACACATTGAGCACCACGTTTGCCGTCTTGCGGCCCACGCCCGGGAGCGCCACGAGCGCGGCGCGGGAATCGGGCACCTCGCCGCCGTAGCACTTCACCAGGATCTCGCTCATGGCGATCACGTTCTTCGCCTTCTGGCGATAAAGGCCGATGGTGCGCACGTGTTCGATCAGGCCGTCGAGCCCGAGGGCCAGCATCTTCTCCGGCGTATCGGCGATGGGGAAGAGATCGCGCGTGGCCTTGTTGACCCCGGCATCGGTGGCCTGCGCGCTCAGCAGAACCGCCACCAGAAGCGTGTAGGCATTGGTGTAGTGAAGCTCGCTCTTTGGCTCCGGGTTCGCTTCATGGAAGCGGCGGAATATCTCGAGAAGCGTATTGTATCCAAGCTGATCGGCCATGCAGGCGGTATGCCCCGAGCCGGCGCCAAGGGCAAGGCCCGGGATTTGGCGCATGTTTCGGATTGGGTGGCGGGGCGTTCGCCCCTAAGATGCCTATTGCGACAGAGCGGAGAGCGGGAAATGGCGGAAACGGAAAAGGCGGGGAGCGAGGGCGGCGATGGCTATCATTTCCAAGTGATCCGCCGTGCGATCGAACTGATCGACGCCGCCCGCGCCGAGGGGCGGGGAGTGCTCGCACTTGATGTTCTGGCGCGCGAGATGGGCATGAGCCCGGCGCATTTTCAGCGCGTTTTCAGCAGATGGGCCGGGGTTTCGCCGAAGCGATACCAACAGTATCTGGCGCTCGATCACGCGCGCCGCCTGCTGCGCGAACGTTTCACCACCTTGGAGGCCGCCCATCATGCGGGGCTCTCGGGCCAGGGGCGCCTGCATGATCTCTTTCTCAGGTGGGAAGCGATGAGCCCTGGGGAATACGCCCGCCGGGGAGAAGGGCTCGAAATATGCTACGGGTGGTTCGAAAGCCCCTTCGGAGAGGTTCTTGCGATGGGCACGGCAAAGGGGCTTTGCGGCATGGCCTTTGCGGCTGAGCTGGGGCGCGACGTGGCTTTTGCGGACATGGCGGCGCGTTGGCCCAAGGCGCGTTTTCGCGAGGATGAGGCGCGGATCAGGCCCTGGGTGGAAGCTGCCTTCGGGCAGGGCGGCGCGGCGCGGCTGCATCTGATCGGCGCGCCTTTCCAGATCAAGGTCTGGGAGGCGCTGCTGGCGATCCCCTCGGGCCATGTGACAACCTACGGCGAAATCGCGCGCGCCATCGGCAATCCCCGCGCGGTGCGCGCCGTGGGCACGGCGGTGGGGCGCAATCCGGTGAGCTGGCTCATTCCCTGCCATCGCGCCCTCAGAAAAAGCGGCGCGCTTGGCGGCTATCACTGGGGCCTTCCGGTGAAGCGGTCAATGCTGGCCTGGGAGGCGGCACGCGCCGAGGCCGACACCGGCCCCTGATCTGCCCCCTTACCCCGATCGGCGGAATGCCGCCGCCTCGCAACCTTGCTTTTTCCCCTCCCCGACCACAATATCATGGGTGAGGAACACCAACAGGCCCGAGCAGGGCCAGGTAACGAGGCAAATGACATGAAGAAACCACTGATATTGCTGACAGCGAGCGCCTTCGCGCTCACCGCCTGCATGGACAATACCCAGATGGGCCCCAAGACCCAGCAGGGCGCCACCATCGGCGGGCTGATCGGCGCGGCCGTGGGCACCGCCGCCAGCAGGGATGACAAGCTCAAGGGCGCCATCATCGGCGGCGCCGTGGGCGCGGCCGTGGGCGGCATCATCGGCGCCAAGCTCGATCAGCAGGCCAGGGAACTGCGCCGCGATATCGGCAGCGATGACGTCACCATCGTCAACACCGGGCGCGAACTGGTCGTGACCATGCCGCAGGACATTCTGTTTGCGGTGGATTCCACCTATGTGCGCCCCGATCTGCGCCGTGATCTCCTGAAGCTCGCCGAGAGCCTTAAGAAATACCCAGATACGACGGTGGACGTGATCGGCCATACCGACAATACCGGCCCCGCAAGCTACAACCAGCGCCTTTCGACCGAGCGCGCCCGTGCCGTGGCCGACATCCTGATCAATGCCGGTGTGGACCCGAGCCGCATCCGCGCCATCGGGCGGGGGGAATATGAGCCCATCGCCACCAACCTCACACCGGAAGGGCGAGCGCGCAATCGCCGGGTGGAAATCATCATCCGCCCGATGACCTGAAGATCGCGGCCCGTCCGCATCAGCCCGGAAGGCCCGGCCATCAGGCGCGGGCCTTTCTTTCGGGCTTTTCCGTTCATTCCCCCATGCTATGATCCGGGGCCTGAAGGAGAGAGCCCATGCCTTTCGAGCCGATCCGTGCTCAAAAGCTTTCGGATGCCGTCGCGCGCCAGATCGAGCAGCTGATCCTGCGCGGCATCCTGAAGCCTGGCGAACGCCTGCCCGGCGAGCGGGAGCTTGCGCAGAAGCTCGCCGTTTCCCGCCCCAGCCTGCGGGAGGCGCTTTCCAGCCTGCAGGAGCGTGGATTGCTCGAAGCCCGCCAGGGGGCCGGGGTGTTCGTGGCGGAGGTGCTCGGATCGGCCTTCTCACCGGCGCTGATCGATCTTTTCTCGCGCCATGACGAAGCCGTATTCGATTATCTTTCCTTCCGCCGCGATCTCGAAGGGCTCGCCGCACATAGGGCGGCGCGGCTGGGAAGCGAGAGCGATCTCGCCCTCATCGGGCATGTGTTTGCCCGCATGGAGGAGGCGCATGAGAGGCGGGCCAGCGAGGAGGAGGCCCTTCTGGATGCCCGCTTTCACATGGCTATCATCGAAGCCTCGAACAACGTGGTGATGCTGCACATGATGCGCTCGATGTTCGATCTGCTGCGGCAGGGGGTATTTTACAACCGCCGCCAGATGTTTGACCAGAACACCACCCGCGGGGCACTTCTCGATCAGCACCGGGCGATCAACAGCGCCATCCGGGCCCGCGATCCGGAGGCGGCGCGGGCGGCTGTCGAGGCGCATATGGATTACATCCGGGGCGCGCTCGAAGAGCGCCTGCGCGCCGAGGAAAAGGAGATGATCGCGCGCCGCCGCCTGAGCCGGATCAAACAGGCCGGAAAATGAAAACCCGCCCGAAAAGGGCGGGTTGACGTGATCTTCCGTGCGGCAGGAGATCAGTGCAGCTTGGCCGCTGCTTCCTTGATGCCTTCTTCGATCAGCTTGTTGGCCTTGGTGGCGTCGATCTGTTTCGCGAGCACGTCGCGCGCCGCTTGCACGGCCACCGTGGCGGCCTGATCGCGCACCTCGCGCACCGCGGAGGCGCGGGCCGAGGCGATCTGCTCCTCTGCCGCCTGCATCCGCCGGGCGATGGTTTCCTTCAGCGCCTCCTTGGCCTCTTTCGCCGCCAGCTCCGCCTCTTCCTGGGCCGATTCGATGATCTTCGCGGCCTGATCCTTCACTTCCTTCAGCTTGCGCTCGTAGGAAGCCAGGATGGATTGCGCCTCCTCGCGCAGCTTGCGCGCCTCCTCGAGCTCGGCCCGGATGCTTTCGGCACGCTTGTCGAGAAGTTTGGCGACAATGCCGGGGATCCTGAAATAGAGCAGCACCCCGACAAAGATCAGAAAGCCGAGCGCGACGACGAATTCCGGGTTCTTCAGCGAGAGGAATGCTCCCTCGCCGGCGATGGCAGGCGATGCGAGAGCGAAGGCGGGAATGGCGGCAAGGATTTTCCGCATGGCAGGTTTCATGGCCGTTTCTCCCCCTTGAGATGCGCCTTCACGGCGGCGGTGATCGAGCGCGCATCGGGCTTGCCGCCCAGCAGAGCCACGATCTCGCGCGCCACGTCCTTTGCCACCTCCTGCACGCTTTCCAGCGCATGGGCGCGGATTTCCGCGATCGCCTTCTGCGCCTCTGCGGTTTTGGCGGCGATCTCGGCATCCGCCTTCGCGATCGCCTTGTCGAGATCGGCCTTGATCGCAGCGCGGGTTTCATTGGCGATGCGCTGCGCCTCGACACGGGCCTCGGCAAGCGCCTTGTTATAGGCTTCTTCCGCCTCCTGTGCCTTCAGCTTCAGCTCCTCGGCCGCGGCCAGATCGTTGGTGATCGTGCCCTGACGCTCGGCCAGAACCGAAGAGATGCGGGGAAGCGCGAATTTCGTCAGGATCAGATAGACCACAACCAGCGTGACCAGAAGCCAGAAGATCTGGTTCGGGTAGGTGCTGAAATCGAGCTGGGGCATCCCCCCCTTCTCGGCGGCCTCGGCGGCATGGCCGGCGGCCATTGCGGCTTCTGTAGCTTCCGTTGTCATGTCATTCTCCTGAAAGCGCCTTCAACCTTCACACCGGGCGGCGCCTTGATGGCGCGCGCCCGGCCGCAAGGATGGCTCTCTGATATCAGACGGCGAACATCAGCAGAAGGGCAACGAGGAACGAGAAGATCCCGAAGGCTTCCGAAAACGCGATGCCGATGAAGAGCATCGCCGTCTGGCTCTGCGCCGCGGAGGGATTGCGCAGGGCGCCGGAGAGGTAATTGCCCACGATGGAGCCCACGCCCACGGCAGCGCCGCCCATGCCCATACAGGCCAGACCGGCACCGATATATGCGCCCATTTGTACGATATCGCCTTCCATTGAGATTCTCCTTACGTTGGAATTGGCTATTGCGGATTACGGTTCCCGATCAGTGCGCCGGATGCAGCGCATCCTTGAGATACACACAGGTCAGGATGGTGAAGACATAGGCCTGAACGAAGGCCACGAGCATGTCCATGCCATACATCGCGACGATGCCGAGCATGGAAAGGGGGGCGATGGCGAGGATCGCGGCAAAGGCGGCGAACACCTCGATCACCGCGTGGCCGGCCATGATGTTGCCGGCAAGACGGATGGAGTGGCTGACGGGGCGCACGAAATAGGAGATCACCTCGATGATCGCCAGCACCGGCCGCAGGGCCAGCGGCGCCGAAGAAACCCAGAACAGCTTGAGAAAGCCGATGCCGTGCTTCACGAAGCCGAGGATGGTGACGCCCACGAACACCATGAGCGCCATCACCACGGTGACGGCAATATGCGAGGTGGTGGAAAAGCTCGTCGGAATGAGGCCAAGGAAATTGGCCACCACGATGAACATGAAGAGCGTCATCACATAGGGGAAATATTTCACCCCCTCCTTGCCGGCCACATCCTCCACCATCTTGTAGACGAAGCCATAGGCAAGCTCGCCGATCGACTGGATGCGGCTCGGCACGAGCGCCCGGCGCGACGTGCCAACGACCAGCAGCAGGAAGATCACCAGCACCGCGATGCCCATCCAGAGCGTCTGGTTGGTGATCGTGTACCAGTGGATCGGGCCCTCGCCGAACAGGGGCTCGATCTTGAATTGCTCCATCGGGTGGAAAACCAGGCCCGTTTCGCTCTCAGCCTCTGCAGCCACGTTCAATCCCTCTCATCTTCTGCGGCGGCGCCTTCGCCCGCCGGCTCTTCCTGCGTTCCGGCGGGCCGCCCCGCCTGATTTCCCTGCAGCTCGGCGGCCGTGCGGAGCATCACCCTCACACCGGCCGCGAAGCCCAGCAATATGAACAGCACCAGAAACAGGGGCATCGTGCCAAACACGCTATCCAGCCCGTATCCGATGCCGAAACCGATCAGCAGACCGGTCACCAGCTCCGTCACCATCCGCCAGACATGCTGCGCCTGCGAATAGCCCTTTTCCTGATGAGGCCTTTCCTCCTCGCCGCCGCGCAGCGCCGCTATCCGCTCTTCAAGCGCCTTCAGCCGCTCTGGATCCGGCTCGTCTGTCATCTGGCGGGTTCCTCTGGCAGGGCCCTCATCCGGTCGGGCGGACCCTAGAAAGAGGGGGGCTGGGAGTCAAGCGGCACGTGAGCAGCGAAAGACCCTCCTAACCATTTGATATAAAACGATATATATCCATGCGCCGGAATGCCGCTGCGGCGCATCGCCATTTCCGTGCCTCAGCGCATGTTCAACCACATGGTTGACGATCCGGCCAGCGCCCTTCATATCGCGGGACATGAAATCCGATCTCGACGCCATCTTCTCCGCCCTCGCCGATCCGACCCGGCGCGCCATCCTCACCATGCTTCTCGAAGACGACATGGCGGTGACGGACGTGGCCGAGCCCTTCGAGATTTCGCTCGCCGCGATTTCCAAGCATCTCTCGATCCTGACCCGCGCCGGGCTGATCAGTCAGGAAAAACGGGGGCGGGTGAAATGGTGCAGGCTCGAACCGGAAGCGATGCGCGAAGCGAGCGTGTGGATGCAGGGCTTCGGGCAGTTCGATCCGGTGGATCTCGATCACTTCGAGCGTTTTCTCGAACGCGAGCTTGGCGGATAATGCCGGGCGCTGCGCCGCAAGGCCTGCGCCAGTGGCACAGACAGGAGCCTCCGGCGGGGATATTTTCCGGGCCAGTGATAGGGGCAGAAGCGCCCGGAATCTCAGACCTTGATCAGGCCGAGGCTTTCGAGCTTCAGGATCACCTGATGCGCGCAGTGATCGACCTCCACCCCTTCGGTATCGAGCCGCAGTTCCGGGTTTTCGGGCACTTCATAGGGATCGGAGATGCCGGTGAATTCCTTGATCTTGCCCTCGCGCGCGAGCTTGTAGAGCCCCTTGCGGTCACGCCGCTCGCACTCCTCGAGGGAAGTGGCTACATGCACTTCCACGAATGCGCCGAACTGCTCGATCTCCTCGCGCACGGCGCGGCGCGTGGCGGCATAGGGTGCGATCGGGGCGCAGATGGCGATGCCGCCGTTCTTGGTGATCTCGCCGGCGACGAAACCGATACGGCGGATGTTGAGATCGCGATGCTCCTTGGAAAATCCAAGCTCTGACGAAAGATTCTTGCGCACAACGTCACCATCCAGAAGCGTGACCGGGCGCCCGCCCATCTCCATCAGCTTTACCATCAGCGCATTGGCGATGGTGGATTTGCCCGAGCCCGAAAGCCCGGTGAAAAACACGGTAAATCCCTGCTTGTGACGCGGCGGACGGGTGCGGCGCAGCTCTTCAACCACCTCCGGGAAGGAAAACCACTCGGGGATCTCGAGCCCCTCATTGAGGCGGCGGCGCAGCTCCGTGCCGGAGATGTTGAGCACGGTCGAGCCCTCGGGCACTTCGTCCACCGGGTAATACTGGGCCTTTTCCTGCACATAGACCATGTGCTTGAAGGGCACCATTTCGATGCCGATTTCCTTCTCGTGCTCGCGGAAAAGCTCCTGGGCATCATATGGGCCGTAGAAGGGCTCGCCGGCGGAATTCTTGCCCGGTCCGGCGTGATCGCGGCCGACGATGAAATGGGTGCAGCCGTGATTGGCGCGGATCAGCCCGTGCCAGAGCGCTTCGCGCGGGCCGCCCATCCGCATGGCGAGATTGAGGAGGCTCAGCGCGGTGGTGGTGGAGGGGTAGTGATCGAGCACCGCCTGATAGCAGCGCACGCGGGTGAAGTGATCGATATCGCCCGGCTTCGTCATGCCGACAACGGGATGGATCAGGAGATTGGCCTGAGCCTCCTTCGCCGCGCGGAAGGTAAGCTCCTGGTGGGCGCGGTGCAGGGGGTTGCGGGTCTGGAAGGCCACCACCCGGCGCCAGCCGAGCTTGCGGAAGCGCGCGCGCAGCTCGTTTGGCGTATCGCGCAGGGCCTTGAAATCGTAATGCACCGGGGGCTGGATGCCGGTGACGGGGCCGCCGAGATACACCCGCCCGGCGGTATTGTGCAGGTAATTCACGGCCGGGTGCGCGAGATCATCGGCGCCAAACACCTTCTCGGCCTCGCGCGCCTTGTCGGGCACCCATTTGTCGGTGACGGAAAGGGTGGCGAGAATCACTCCCTCCTGATCGCGCAGGGCGATATCCTGGCCGGGTTCGATGGTGGCGGCGAAATCCTCGCTTACATCGAGCGTGATCGGCATTGGCCAGAGCGTGCCATCGGCAAGGCGCATGGTTTCGACCACGCTTTCGTAATCCGCCTGCCCGAGAAAGCCCTTCAGGGGATTGAAGCCGCCGTTCATCAGAAGCTCAAGATCGCAGATCTGGCGCGGCGTCAGATCCCAGCCCGGCAGGCTTGCGGCCTCGCGCTTCAGCTTCTGCGCGCTTTCATGGGAAACGTAAAGCTCGGGGATCGGGGCGAGATTGTCTTGGGGCATGGGGGCACTCATTTCCGGCTGATCGGGTTGCTTGCGCGCTGCTACACCCCAACGCACCCCGAGTTCAAGCCTGCGCAGCGCGGCGCCCGCAAAATGCGGCAGAAATCACGCGCCCGCCCGTCTGGCAAGAACATCTTCCTTCATCTTGGCCGAAATACTCCGGGGAGCGCGAGGGGCAGCGCCCCTCGCCCCTTCCCCTTCGGGCCCTCATTCCTGCCCGGAGAGGAAATGCTCCGCATCAAGCGCCGCCATGCAGCCCATCCCGGCGCTGGTCACCGCCTGGCGGTATTTCCAGTCCGTCAGGTCACCGGCCGCAAACACCCCGGGCACCGAGGTTTCGGTGCTGCCGGGCTTCGTCACCACATAGCCGCCCATGTGGGTTTCCACCTGATCCTTCACCAGCTCGCTTGCGGGCGCATGGCCAATGGCGATGAACACCCCCTTGCAGGGGATCTCCTTTTCCTCGCCCGTCTTCACATGCTTCACCCGCACGCCCGTCACCCCCTTGGGATCTTCTGTGCCGAGGATCTCCACCACCTCGTGGAACCACAGCGGCTCGATCTTCGGGTTGCGCAGGAGCCGCTC
>JALVEX010000129.1 GCA_027030435.1 Paracoccaceae bacterium | reverse complement strand
GGCTCAGGCTTTCGGATCTCGGCTGGCGCAAGCCTGCGGGCGGCAAGGGCAGCCTGAAGGTGAGCGGGCGGCTCGGCCGGCCGCCGGTGATCGAGCGGCTCGCGCTCGATGCCGCGGGGCTCAGCGCCACGGGGCGGATCACGCTTCGCGGCGATGGCGGGCTTGAAGAGGCGCGTTTCGAACGTGTGAAGGTGGGCGGCTGGCTCGATGCGAAGGTGGTGCTTGCGGGGCGCGGGCGGGGTGCGGCGCCCGAGGTGCGGGTCGAGGGTGGCACGCTGGACCTGCGCAAGACGAGCTTTCTCGGTGGCGGCGGCGTTGCCGGCGGCGGGAGCAGCGCCGCCGGCGGACCGATCTCGCTCAAGCTCGATCGGGTGATCGTGAGCGAGGGGATCACGCTCACGAGCCTTCGCGGCAAGATCACGCGCACCCCCGGCCTCAGCGGCAATTTCACCGCGCGCGTGAATGGCGCGGCGGCGATCAACGGCCAGCTTGCGCCGGGCAAGGGGGGCACCCGGGTGCGCATTCTCTCGAAGGACGGGGGCGGCGTTTTCCGCGCTGCCGGCATCATCGAAAACGCGCGCGGCGGCGAGATGGATCTTCTTCTCGTGCCCGTTACCGGCAAGCCGGGCACATATGACGGCAGGCTCAAGGTGAAGAATACCCGCGTTTATCGAGCCTCTGCCCTAACCGCTCTTCTGCACGCGATTTCCGGCATCGGGCTGCTGGAGCAGCTGAGCGGCGGCGGGATCCTGTTTTCCAGCGTGGAGGCGCGCTTCCGCCTCACGCCGCGCCAGGTGATCCTCTACAGGAGCAGCGCGGTGGGCCCCTCGCTCGGGGTTTCGATGGATGGCTATTACGATCTCGAAACCAAGCGGCTTGACATGCAGGGGGTGATCTCGCCGATCTATCTCGTCAATCAGGCCGGGCAGATCCTGACCCGCAGGGGCGAGGGGCTGTTCGGCTTCAATTTCCGCCTCGTCGGCAGTGCTGATAATCCGAAGGTGCGGGTCAATCCGCTGTCGATCCTGACGCCGGGGATGTTTCGCGAGATTTTCCGCCGCGCGCCCCCCAAGCCCTCGAATTAGGGCTTTCGCGCCTCTGCCGGGCGATGTAGAGGGCGGCGCATGATGAGGCTTTCGGATTTCGATTTCGCGCTCCCCGAGGAGCTGATCGCCACCCGCCCGGTGCGCCCCCGCCCGGCCGCGCGCCTGCTGGTGGCGGAAGGGAAGGGGCCGGGGGGCTTGCGCGATCTCCATGTGCGCGATCTCCCCGATCTGCTGCGCCCCGGCGATCGCCTCGTGCTCAATGATACGCGCGTGATCCCCGCGCGCCTCACCGGGCGGCGCTGGCGCGAGAGCGCCGAGGGGCGGGTGAGCGCGCGCATAGAGGTGACGCTTCTCGAGCCTGCGCCTGCGCCCGGCCGGTGGCGCGCGCTCCTGAAGCCTCTGCGCAAGCTGCGGGAGGGGGAGGAGATCGTGTTTGGTGATGATTTCCGCGCCCGGTTCGAGGAAAGGGGGGAGGGCGGCACGGCGCTTCTTTCCTTCGATCTCGCTGGCGATGATTTCGATGCCGCGCTCCAGCGCGCGGGCCAGATGCCGCTGCCGCCCTATATCGCCGCGCGCCGCCCCGCCGATCAGCGCGACCGGGAGGATTACCAGAGCGTTTTCGCGCGCCGGAGTGGCGCCGTGGCCGCGCCCACCGCCTCGCTCCATTTCGATGAAGCCCTGCTGGTGCGGCTTGCGGAGACGGGCGTGGAGATGAGCCACGTGACCCTCCATGTGGGTGCGGGCACCTTCCTGCCGGTGAAGGTCGAGGATGTTTCCCGCCACCGGATGCACGCCGAATGGGGCGAGGTGAGCCCGCGCGCCGCCGAAGAGATCGCCGCCACGAAAGCCGCGGGCGGACGGGTGATCCCCGTGGGCACCACCGCCCTGCGCCTCATCGAGACCGCCGCGCGCGAAAGCGGCGCCATCGCCCCCTGGCGGGGCGAAACCGATATCTTCATCCGCCCCGGCTTCGATTTCCGGGTGGCCGACGGGTTGATGACCAATTTCCACCTGCCGAAATCCACCCTGATGCTGCTGGTTTCGGCGCTGATGGGGCTTGAGCGCATCCGCGAGATCTACGCCCATGCGATCCGCGAGCGCTACCGCTTCTTCTCCTACGGCGATGCCTCGCTCCTGCTGCCCGATGGCTGAAAGACGACACCGGGAGGTCGCCCCCGTGTGATCCTTGCGGGCGATTCTGGCCCAAGCTGGCCTTCGTGCTTCTCCGGCTGCGGATTCGCAAATGCTCCACGTGCTGAAAAATTCCTGGCCCCTGTTCCTGGGGATCCTGCTTCTGATGATGGGCAACGGCCTTCAGGGCTCGCTCCTTGGCGTGCGCGGGGGGATCGAGGGCTTTTCCACCGGCGAGATGTCGGTGGTGATGGCGGCCTATTTCCTCGGCTTCCTCGGCGGCTCGCGCATGGCGCCGGAGCTGATCCGCCGTGTGGGCCATGTGCGGGTGTTCGCCGCGCTTGCCTCGCTCATCTCTGCGGTGCTGATCCTCTATCCGGTGCTGAGCGATCCCGTTTCCTGGACGCTCGGGCGGATCGTGATCGGCTTCTGCTTTTCCGGCGTTTACGTGACGGCCGAAAGCTGGCTCAACAATTCCGCCACCAACGAAACCCGCGGTCAGGCGCTTTCGCTCTACATGATCGTGCAGATGGCGGGCGTGGTGGCGGGGCAGGGGCTCCTGGCGATGGGCGACCCGGCGGGCTATGTGCTGTTCATCATCCCCTCGGTGCTGGTTTCCGTCTCATTCGCGCCGATCCTGCTTTCCGTCAGCCCCACCCCGGCCTTCGATACCGCCAAGCCCCTTTCCCTGAAGGCGCTCTACGCCATCTCCCCGCTCGGGGTGGTGGGGATGCTGATCCTTGGCGGGCTGTTCGCGGCGCAGTTCGGCATGGCCGCCGTCTATGCCACGGAAGCGGGGATGACGCTTGCGGAAATCTCGATGTTCGTGGCCAGCATGTCGATCGGGGCGCTGGTGTTGCAATTCCCGATCGGCTGGCTTTCCGACAGGATGGACAGGCGCATGCTGATCCTCCTGATCGCCCTCTTCGGCGCCCTTGCCGGGATCGCGGCTTTTGCGGCCGAGCGGGCCGGGGGCGCAAATGGCAATTTTGCCCTGATCCTTGCCGCCGGCTTCCTGATCGGCGGCATGACAAGCCCGCTCTATGCGCTCCTCCTCGCCTATACCAATGATTTTCTGGAGGTGGACGACATGGCGGCCGCCTCGGGCGGGCTGGTTTTCGTCAATGGCCTTGGCGCCATCGCCGGGCCGATCATTGTCGGCTGGCTGATGGCCGCCTTCGGCCCGCCGGGCTATTTCATCTTCATCACCGCGCTGATGCTCTCGCTTGCCGGCTATGCGCTGTGGCGGATGAGCCGCCGGCCGGCCCCGAGCGTGGAGGAAACGAGCCCCTACACGCCCGTGCTGCCCTCCGCCTCCCCCGTTGCCGTCGAGGTGGCGCAGGAATTGGCGCAGGAGATGGCCGGGGAAAGCGAGGATCCGGATGAGGGAGAAGGCGGGCCAGGAAAAACCGCGGAAAATTCCGAGCGGGGCGGGTGAGTATTGCAGAATTGTATCATTCGGTGATCCTGGCGATGATTATTATTGCCAAATCAGGGGAATATTGTAACGATTCTTTCACAAGACTGCTGGACGGCAAGGAGGGTGCCATGGTTACCCCGCAGGAAGTTAACGAGTTCTGGATCAAAGAGATTGGTCCGAAGGGATGGTATCTGCAGGATGAGGCGCTTGATCGGCGCATCCGCAAGCGCTTCCTGCCCGCCTGGGAAGAGGCGGCGGCTGGGGGGCTTAAGGATTGGAAGCTCACGCCCGAGGAGCTTCTTGCCTATCTCATCCTTCTCGATCAGTTCCCGCGCAACATGTTTCGCGGTGATGACCCTCGC
>JALVEX010000128.1 GCA_027030435.1 Paracoccaceae bacterium | reverse complement strand
TGAGGCCAGCATTGCGCGCCCTGTCGTGACCGAGATCACCGGCCGCGGCCCGGCCGAAAGCCGCGCCATCATCGGCACCGTGGCCGCGCGCATCGAGGGCGATCTCGGCTTTCCCGTCTCCGGCACCATCGCCAGCCGCGGCGTGGATCTCGGCGAGCGGGTGAAGAAGGGCGACGTGCTGGCCCGGCTCGATCCCGAGGCCTTCGAAGCGGCAGTCTGGGCGGCGCGGGCGGGGGTGGTGGTGGCCTCCCAGCAGCTGAAATCGGCCGAGGACGCGCTTTCGCGCGCCCGCGAACTGGTGAAGCGCGGGGTCGAGAGCGAGGCGCGGCTTCAGGATGCGCAAACCGCCTACAAGGCGGCGAAGGCGCGGCTCGAACAGGCGCGCGCGGCGCTGGCGCGGGCCGAGGATCTGCTGAATTCGGCGACCCTCAGCGCGCCCCATGAGGGGATTGTCACCGGGGTGCTGGCCGATCCGGGCGAGAGCGTCACCGCCGGGCAGCCGGTGCTGCGCCTTGCCGGCACGAAGGCGCGCGAGGTGCTGGCCGATGTGGGGCTGGCCGAACTGGCCGCCCTGCCGCGCGCGGGGGATTTCACCGCCCGCCTGCTGGCCGCGCCGGATGCCGTTGCAACCCTGCGGTTCGGCCATGTGGAACCGGTGGCCGACAGGCGCACCCGCACCCGCCGCATCCATTTTTCGCTTGTAAACGCCTCGCCGGTGTTTCGCATCGGCGCGCTGGTGCGCATCCTTCCCCCGCCCGCCCGCGAGGGGGCCTTCACGATCCCCACATCCGCGATCCTCGAGGCCACGGAAGGGCGGGGCGCCGTGTGGGTGGTGGAGCGGCCCGCCGGGGATGCGACGGCTCCCGGGAAGGTGCGGCGCGCCGAGATCACCCACGGGCCGGATCTCGGCGGGCGGGTTCTCGTGCTCTCGGGGCTCGAGCCGGGGCAGGAAATCGTGATCCGCGGCATCCATTCGCTTCGGGAGGGCGATATCGTGGGCCCGGCAATCGGGGAGCGGCGCGATGGGCGATAGGTTCAACCTCTCTGACTGGGCGCTCCGGCACCGCGCGCTGGTATGGTATCTGATGATCGTCAGCATGGTGGCGGGGGCCATGGCCTATCTCACCATCGGCCGTCAGGAGGATCCCGATTTCACTATCAAGACGATGGTGATCTCCGCCGCCCTGCCCGGCGCCACGATCCAGGAAACCCTAGATCAGGTGACCGACCGGATCGAGAAGAAGCTTCAGGATGTGGACGAGCTGGATTTCACCAGATCCATCACCTGGCCGGGGCAGGCGATTGTCTATGTCAATCTCAAGCCCACCACGCGCGGCGCCCGGATCGGGGAGATCTGGCAATATGTGCGCAACCAGATGAATGACATCCGCGGCGAATTCCCGCCCGAATTCGCCGGCTTTCGCTTCAACGATCACTTCGGCGACGTGTTCGGCAATGTCTATGCCTTCACCGCCGATGGCTACAGCCCGCGCGAGCTTCTCGATTTCGTCGAGGAGGTGAAGCGCGAGATCCAGCAGCTCGAGGATGCGGGCAAGGTGGAAATCTTCGGGGATCGCGAAGAGGTCGTCTATCTCGATTTCGCACCCGAGAAGATGGCGGCCCTGCAGGTGAGCGAGCAGCAGGTGCTGGCCACGCTGGCGGCGCAGAACGCGATCGTGCCGGCGGGGGTGATCGAAGCGGGCGCGGAGCGGGTGATCGTGCGGGTAGGGGGGCAGTTTCGCGATGCGCAGAGCCTCGAGGATGTGAATCTGCGCGTCGGGGATCGCTTCTTCCGTCTCACCGATGTGGCCAGCATCCGCCACGGCTACCGCACGCCCCCGGGCGAGATCGTGAAGTTCAACGGCGAGGAGGCGATCGGCCTTGGCGTGGGGATGCGCAAGGGGGGCAACATCATAAAATTCGGCCAGACCCTCGATCGGCTGATCGAACGGGTGCGGGCAAGGCTGCCGGTGGGCATCGAGGTGCACAAGGTTTCCGATCAGCCGAAGATCGTGAAAACGGCCGTCGGCCATTTCACCCGGGCGCTGTTCGAGGCGGTGGCGATCGTGATGCTGGTGAGCCTCGTGGCGGTGGGCCTGCGGGCGGGGCTCGTGGTGGTGGTGGCGGTGCCGCTCACGCTGGCGATCACCTTCGTGATCATCAAGGAATACGGGATCACGCTGCAGCGGGTTTCGCTCGGGGCGCTCATCATCGCGCTCGGGCTTCTGGTGGATGACGCGATGATCGCCGTCGAAAGCATGATCTCGCGCCTCGAGAAGGGCGAGAGCCGGCGCGAGGCGGCCTCCTATGCCTGGCGCACCATCGCTTTTCCCATGCTTTCGGGCACGCTGATCACGGTCGCCGGCTTCATCCCGATCGGGCTCAACGATTCCGCGGCCGGCGAATTCACCTTCTCGCTCTTCGTGGTGATCGCGGTTTCGCTTCTGGTGAGCTGGGTGGTGGCGGTGCTGTTCAGCCCGCTGATCGGCGTGACCGTCCTGCCCAGGAAGCTTAAGAACGCCCATGCCGGGCCGGGGCGTGCGCTGCGCCTCTTTCGCGCCGTGCTTCTGGGCGCGATGCGGATGCGCTGGCTCACGCTGGCCATAACGCTCGCCGTCTTCGCCGCGAGCCTCTACGGGCTGCGCTTCGTCGAACGCCAGTTCTTCCCCGATTCCGATCGCCCGGAGCTGATCGTCAACATGACCCTGCCCGAAAACGCCTCGATCAGGGAAACGGAGCGGCGGATCCGGGCCATGGAGGAAAAGCTGAAGGGCAGGGAGGATGTGCTCTACCACTCGAGCTATATCGGCCGCTCGGCGCCGCGCTTCCTGCTCGCCTTCGAGCCGATCACGCCATCGCCCAATTTCGGCCAGATCGTGATCCAGACCCGCAATCTCGAAGCGCGCGACAGGCTGCGCGCCGATCTCAAGCGCATCGTGCGCGAGGAATTCGCCGATATCGACGTTCTGGTGAAGCTCCTCGCCATCGGCCCGCCCGTGAGCCGGCCGGTGCAGTATCGCCTTTCGGGCCCCGACATCGCCCGGGTGCGCGATCTCGGGCGCGATCTCGCCGCCATCGTCGCCGGCGACGATCGCCTCGAAAGCGTGGCGCTTGACTGGAACGCGCCGGCGCGGGTTGTCAGGGTCGATATCCTGCAGGACAAGGCGCGCAAGCTCAATCTCACTTCCCGCGACATCGCCGATGCGCTGAACACGATCTATGACGGCAAGATCGTCACCATGCTGCGCGATCAAACCTATCTGATCAGGATCATCGCACGCGGCAGCCGCGAAGCAGCAACATCGATCGATTCGCTCCTCAATCTCCAGATCCACACACCCACGGGCGATGCGGTGCCGCTCTCGAGCGTCGCTCAGATCCGCTACGAAACCGAACAGCCCATGGTGGTGCAGCGCAACCGCATGCCCACGGTCACCGCTCAGGCCGCGATCGCCACGAAGGATCAGCCGGCCACCATCGTGCAGGATCTTGCCCCGAAGATCGGGGAATTCGCCAGCAGGCTGCCCGAGGGATACAGGATCGAGGTGGGAGGAACGGTGGAGAAAAGTGCTGAATCCCAGGCGCCGATCGCCGCCGTGGCGCCGATCATGGTGCTGATCATCATCACCCTGGTGATGATCCAGATGCAGAGCTTCCGCCTCGCGCTGATCGTGCTCTCGGTGGCGCCGCTCGGGCTGGCCGGCGTGGTGGCGGCGCTTCTTCTGGCCCACAAGCCGCTCGGCTTCGTGGCGATCCTCGGCGTGCTCGCGCTCGGCGGCATCCTGATCCGCAATTCGATCATCCTCGTGGATCGCATCGAGGCGCTGCGCCGGCGTGGCGAAAAACCCTGGGAGGCAGTGGTGGACGCCACGCTGACGCGCGCCCGCCCGATCGTGCTCACGGCCTCGGCCGCGAGCCTCGCGCTCATTCCGATTTCGCATCAGGTCTTCTGGGGGCCCATG
>JALVEX010000127.1 GCA_027030435.1 Paracoccaceae bacterium | reverse complement strand
GGGGGCGCTGATGTCGCTCGCCGAGATTTCCGAGCGCCAGGACATCTCGCTCACCTATCTCGAGCAGCTGTTCGTGAAGCTGCGCCGGGCGGGGATCGTGGAGAGCGTGCGCGGCCCGGGCGGCGGTTACCGGCTGGCGCGCAGCCCTTCCGAGATCCGGGTTTCGGAGATTCTGGAGGCGGTGGACGAGACGGTTTCTGCCCTGCAGCCCGGCGGTGGGGCGAAGGGCGCGGTTTCGGGCACCCAGGCGCAATCGCTGGCCAACCGGCTCTGGGAGAGCCTCAGCGCGCATGTCTATGTGTTCCTGCACCAGACGCGGCTTTCGGATGTGATCGCCAACGAGCTGACGCCCTGCCCGGCGGTGCCCAATCTGTTCGAGGTGGTGGACGATGGCTGAGCATCGGGCAGAGATTTATTGCCTCCGGCAGGGATATTTGCGGACCAGTGATGAGAGAAAGGCGGGTGCCCTGTAATGGCCGCAGAGCGCGCATATCTGGATTGGAACGCCTCGGCGCCGCTGCGCCCTGAGGCGCGCGCGGCGATGATCGCGGCGATGGATCTGGTGGGCAACCCATCGAGCATCCATGCCGAGGGGCGCGCGGCGAAGGCGCTTCTGGAGCGCGCGCGCGGGCAGGTGGCGGCGGCTTTCGGGGCCGAGGGGGTGGATGTGATCTTCACCTCCGGCGCCACCGAGGCGGCGGCGCTGGCGCTGGCGGGGCGGGGGCTCATGGGCGCCCCGGTCGAGCATGACGCGGTGCGCGCCTGGATCGAGGAGAGCCTGTCCGTGGGGCGCGATGGCCGGGTGGCGGTGGCGGAGCCGGCGCGTTCGGTGCTGCAGGCGGCCAACAGCGAAACCGGCATCCTCCAGGATCTGCCCGAGGGGCTGGCGCTGGTGGATGCGACCCAGGCCTTCGGAAAGGTGCCCTTTGCCTTCAACTGGTCGGGGGCCGAGATGGCGATCATCTCGGCGCACAAGATCGGCGGGCCGAAGGGGGTGGGCGCGCTGGTGGTGAAGCGCGGCACGGAGATCGCGGCGCGGATCCGCGGCGGCGGCCAGGAGATGGGCCGGCGCGCGGGCACTGAAAATCTGGTGGGGATCGCGGGCTTTGGCGCGGCCGCCGCGGCGGCGATGCGCGATCTCGATGCCGGCCTCTGGGAGGATGTGCGCGAAAAGCGCGATTTTCTCGAGGAAAGGCTGGCATCCGGCGCAAATATGATTATTTTTGTCGGGAAAGAGGGCAGACGCCTCCCCAACACCAGCTGTTTCGCCGTTCCGGGGTGGAAGAACGAAACCCAGGTGATGCAGATGGATCTGGCCGGGTTTGCCATTTCGGCGGGCTCGGCCTGCTCATCGGGCAAGACGCGCCAAAGCCCGGTGCTGCTGGCGATGGGATATGGCGAAGAGGTTGCGCGTGGGGCGGTTCGGGTTTCGATCGGGCCGGGGACCACGATGGATGAAATCGAGCGGTTTGCCGATGCCTGGCTGGCCGCTTGCGAGAAGCACAGGGCCCGGGCGGCCTGAGACGGGAGAAAACATGGAAGATCTTGAAGTTCGCGAAGGCGTGGATCGTGAAACCGTGGAAACGGTGAAATCGATCTCGGGCAAGTACAAGCACGGCTGGGAAACCGATATCGAGACGGAATATGCCCCCAAGGGGCTGAACGAGGATATCGTGCGCCTGATCAGCGAGAAGAACGGCGAGCCCGAGTGGATGCTCGAGTGGCGCCTGCAGGCCTTCCGCCGCTGGCAGAAGATGGAAGAGCCCAAATGGGCGATGGTGAACTACCCGGAAATCGATTTCCAGGATCAGTATTACTACGCCCGCCCCAAAAGCATGGACAAGAAGCCCAAAAGCCTCGACGAGGTGGATCCGAAGCTTCTGGAAACCTATCAGAAGCTCGGCATTCCGCTGAAGGAACAGATGATCCTGGCCGGCGTCGAGGGGGCGGAGAACGCACCCGCCGAGGGGCGCAAGGTGGCGGTGGACGCGGTGTTTGACAGCGTCTCCGTCGGCACCACCTTCCAGGAGGAGCTGAAGAAGGCGGGGGTGATCTTCTGCTCGATCTCCGAGGCGATCCGCGAGCACCCGGAGCTGGTGAAGAAATATCTCGGCTCCGTCGTGCCCCAGGGCGACAATTTCTACGCCGCGCTGAATTCCGCAGTGTTTTCCGATGGCTCCTTCGTCTATGTGCCCCCCGGCGTGCGCTGCCCGATGGAGCTTTCCACCTACTTTCGCATCAATGCCGAGAACACCGGCCAGTTCGAGCGCACCCTGATCATCGCCGACAAGGGCGCTTACGTGAGCTATCTCGAGGGCTGCACCGCGCCCCAGCGCGACACCGCCCAGCTGCATGCGGCGGTGGTGGAGATCGTGGTGCTCGAGGATGCGGAGGTGAAATATTCCACCGTGCAGAACTGGTATCCCGGCGACGAGGAAGGCAAGGGCGGGATCTACAATTTCGTCACCAAGCGCGCCGATTGCCGCGAGGACCGCGCCAAGGTGATGTGGACCCAGGTGGAAACCGGCTCGGCGGTGACCTGGAAATACCCGAGCTGCATCCTGCGCGGGCGCGAATCCCAGGGCGAGTTCTACTCCATCGCCATCACCAACAACCATCAGCAGGCCGATACCGGCACCAAGATGATCCACCTCGGCGCGGGCACGCGCTCGCGCATCGTCTCCAAGGGGATCAGCGCGGGCCGGGCGCAGAACACCTATCGCGGGCTCGTTTCCATGCACCCGAAGGCGAAGAACAGCCGCAACTACACCCAGTGCGACAGCCTGCTGATCGGCGACAGATGCGGCGCCCACACCGTGCCCTATATCGAGGTGAAGAACAATTCGAGCCGGGTCGAGCACGAGGCGACCACCTCGAAGGTGGACGAGGATCAGCTCTTCTACTGCCGCTCGCGCGGGATGGACGAGGAGGAGGCCGTGGCGCTGATCGTCAACGGCTTCGCCCGCGAGGTGCTGCAGGCGCTGCCGATGGAATTCGCCATGGAGGCCCAGCAGCTTGTGGCGATCTCGCTCGAGGGGAGCGTGGGCTGATGGCGCGCCGGCCTGCCTCGATCGCCATCGGCGTTCTTGTCGCCGGGCTGTGCTTCTTCGCGGTCAGCCTGGTGTTTTCGCTCGGGCAGGGGATCGTCTGGTTCCGGCTCATTGCCAGCACCCTGATCTTCATGCTCGTCTTCGGCGCCATCCAGACGGGCTGGCTGCTGCTTGGCGGCGGGGGCGCGGATGAGCGGAAATGAGGCTGGCGGCCCCTGGGGCGCCAGAAGTGGAGCAGGCCCGGCAGGCCTGCGTGCAGATGGAAAGGAAAAGCACATGAGCAGGATGATCGTCACCACCACCCCCACGATCGAGGGCAGGAAGATCACCGCCTATCACGGCATCGTCACCGGCGAGGCCATTCTGGGCGCCAACATCTTCCGCGATCTCTTCGCCGGGATTCGCGATATCGTCGGCGGGCGCTCGGCGGCCTATGAGGAGGAATTGAGCAAGGCGCGCCATACCGCGCTCGAGGAAATGGAGCACCGCGCCGCCGCGCTCGGCGCCGATGCGATCGTGGCCGTGGATCTCGATTACGAGGTGATCGGCGCCAATGGCTCCATGCTGATGGTTTCGGCCTCCGGCACGGCGGTGAAGCTCGGGTAGGGCTGCGGGCGCATGAGCGATGCACAGGCCATATCGCGCCCCGTGCTCTCCTTCCCCGCGGAGGTGGGCGAATGGGTGCGCGCTCATTACGAGGCGGCGGAGGTGATCCTCGAATACGGCAGCGGCGGCTCCACCGCGCTCGCCGCCGAGATGGAGGGCAAGACGATCTTTTCCGTCGAGAGCGACCGTGCCTGGATGGAGGATCTTCAGGCGTATCTGGATCAGGCCGGCACCCGCTCGCAGGTGGTGCTGCACCACGCCGATATCGGCCCCACCGGCAAATGGGGCCGTCCGGTGGATGAAAGCGGCTGGCGTGGCTGGC
>JALVEX010000126.1 GCA_027030435.1 Paracoccaceae bacterium | reverse complement strand
GAATGCGGCCTGGGAAATGTTGCGCGCCGCAGCCGCGCGGGTGAAATTCCCACGCTCCGACAGTTCCAGAAAATCTTCAAGCCAGGCGATATCCATCGGATCCTTCTGTACCTTTGCATCCCGGTAGGAGTTATCATGCAAAATATGCATCATACATCAATAGAACGTGTTCGAAATGCCCTGTTTGATTCTAACACATATCCGTTCATGCAAAATACGTATTAGGCATGAGGGATCCCCGCTTCCATACTCAAACCGGACATCCGGCATGGGGATCATCCCGCCGGCGGGAAGCAGGAGCATGGGCATGGGCCATATCTTCGCACGTACGACGCGCACGACCCCTCCGATGGTTGCCGGTGGTGAGGGGTGTTATTTTCATGATGCCACGGGAAAGCGCTATCTGGATGGTTCGGGCGGCGCGGCGGTCTCCTGCCTTGGCCATTCCAACCGCGCCGTGACAGAAGCCATATGCGAGCAGATGGCAAAGGTGGCCTATGCCCATACCGGCTTTTTCACCTCCGAGCCCGCGGAGGCGCTGGCGGATGAACTGATCGCATTGGCGCCCGAGGGCATCGGGCGGGTCTATCTCCTCAGCGGCGGATCCGAAGCGGTGGAGGCGGCGCTGAAGCTTGCCCGGCAGTATTTCATCGAGAAGGGCGAGGCTTCGCGCCGCCATATCATTGCCCGGCGCCAGAGCTATCACGGCAATACGCTCGGGGCCCTTGCCGCCGGCGGCAACATGTGGCGGCGGCGGCAATTCGAGCCGCTGATGATCGAAACCAGCCATATCGCCCCCTGCTACGAATACCGCGATCGCCAGCCGGGAGAAAGCGTGCGGGAATATGGCCAGCGGGTGGCAGATGAGCTCGAGGCCGAGATTCTCCGCCTCGGGCCGGAGAATGTCATGGCTTTCATCGCTGAGCCCGTTGTGGGGGCAACGGGCGGCGCGGTGGTGCCCGTCGAGGGATACTTCCGGCGCATTCGCGATATATGCGATCGCCACGGCGTGCTGCTCATCCTCGATGAAGTGATGTGCGGCATGGGGCGCACCGGCAGCATGTTTGCCTGCGAGCAGGAAGGGGTGCGGCCGGATATCGTCACGCTGGCGAAAGGGCTCGGAGCGGGCTACATGCCGATCGGCGCGATGCTGTGCTCGGACGAGATCTACGAAACGATCGCCGCAGGGAGCGGCTTCTTCCAGCACGGGCATACCTACATGGGCCATCCGGCCGCCGCCGCCTGCGCGCGCGCCGTCTTGCGGGAGATCCGGGAGAAGGAGCTTCTGCCGGCGGTGCGGGCGCAGGGGCAGTATCTTGACGAAGCCCTGAGAGAAGCCTTCGCCAGCCACCCCCACGTGGGCGATATCCGCGGGCGGGGGCTTTTTCGCGGCCTCGAAATCGTGGCCGAGCGCGCGAGCAAGGTTCCCTTCGATCCTGCGCGCTCGATTGCCGGGCGCATCAAGAGCGCCGCCTTCGAAGCGGGGCTGATCTGCTATCCGATGGGAGGCACGATCGATGGGCGCAACGGCGATCACGTTCTGCTTGCCCCGCCCTTCATCATCACCCGGCCGGAAATCGATGAACTGGTGGAGAAGCTTTCCCATGCGATCGATAGCGCGACCCTTGGATGAAGAGGAAGGGGGCAGGGCCGCCTCACTCCCGCCGCTCGGGGATGACGAATGGCCCGCCGACATCAACGACCTGCGGGAAGGCTTTGCCGGACAGCTGAATGTTTACCGCGTCATGGCCCATCAACCCGCGCTTCTGCGCGCCTGGGCCCCGCTGCGTGCTCATGTCGTGCTTGCGAATGCGCTTGGGCGCGTGAGGGCCGAGGTAGTGATCCTGCGCGCGGCATTCCGCCTGGGTTCGGCCTATGAATGGGCGCATCACGTGGCAAGGGCGCGTCGATGCGGGCTGGAAGAGGGTCGCATCGTGAGCCTCCGGGGCTCTGTGCAGGGGATGAACCCCGAGGATGCGCTCCTCGCGACGGCGGTTGACGAATTGCTCGCAGACGCACGGCTCACACCGGACACGAAGAGAAAGCTTGCTCGGCTCGTGGGCAGCAAGGGTATGCTCGATCTGATGGCAACACTTGGCTTCTATTCCACGCTGGCCTTCATCCTCAAAAGCTTCGATGTGCCGTTTGATGAAGATGTTGCAAGGCAGGCAGACCGGGCGCTGCCCGATGATAGAGCGGAATGATCAGGCACAATCTTCCCGAACCTAGCAAAGGGTGCAACGCGCCAGCTGGGAGAGGAAGGATCGGTTCGGGACGGCTGAGTGTGGTGGATACTCCTTTCTCCATACTGCAGGTTCGCGGGAAATAAGGGTAACGATGGTGAGTAGGGACCGGGGAGGCAAATCGATGATATCGATTCAAATCGGCCCTTCAATGTCTGGTGAAATCAGGCATCGTTACGCACCCGGCATTACGATGCTTGCCGTGCGCACGAAGTTGCTGCATGAAAGCCGCAAGCCCAGGGGAGAACGAGAGGGCTGCATTATGGGGGTAACATCTGCGAATTCGTGAGCGCATAGCCAAGGATGAATGGATAGCCCGCCATCAGTTTCGGCGCCAGCGGCCCCGGCATGGCACGCTCTGAGAAGAACAGGAGGCAGAAAACATGGTCCATGTCTGGATGCGCGCCGAGAGCCGCCCCAATGAAGAACGCGCCGGCCTGACACCGGAAGGCGCGCAGGCTCTTCTTGAAAGGGGATTTCGCGTCACGATCGAGGAAAGCCCCGCGCGGGCCATTCCGATCGAAGGCTACCGGGAAGCGGGCTGCGAGATCGCCCCGGCGCACAGCTGGCCGGACGCGCCGCGGGATGCGATCATCCTCGGGCTGAAGGAGCTTCCCGATGACGGCAGCCCCCTCATCCACCGCCACATCATGTTTGGCCATGCCTACAAGGGGCAGCCCGCGGGGCAGGTGCTTTTGAAGCGTTTCATTGAGGGGGGCGGCACGCTCTACGATCTCGAGTATCTCACCGACGAGGCAGGGCGGCGCGTGGCCGCCTTCGGCTATTGGGCGGGATTTGCCGGCGCGGCCGTCAGCCTCATGGCCTGGGCGGCGCAGCAGCGTGGCGCGACCTGCCCGCCGGTCCGCTCCTTCCCCGGCAAGGATGCCCTGCTCGCGGAGCTTGCCGACACCCTCGATGCAGCATCCACCTCCCGCCCCGATGCGCTGATCATCGGGGCGCTTGGGCGCGTGGGCACTGGCACCGCCGATCTCTGTGCGGCGATGAACGTGCCCACCACCAGGTGGGACATGGCCGAAACGGCCCATGGCGGCCCCTTCCCCGAGGTGCTCGCCCACGCGCTTTTCTTCAACTGCATCCTGGCGCGCCCCGGAACGCCGGTGTTCGTGCCCGAAAGCGCAAAGGAGGCCCCGCGCAAGCTCACAGTGATCGGCGATATAGCCTGCGATCCCGAGAGCGATTTTTCTCCGGTGAAGGTCTATGATCGTGCCACCACCTGGCAGGAGCCGGTGGTGCGCGTGCATGATCGCCCCCCGCTTGACGTGATGGCGATCGACAACCTCCCCTCCATGCTGCCGCTTGAATCCTCGCTTGATTTTGCCGCCCAGCTCCTGCCCTCGCTGCTTGCGCTCGATGCGATCGATGAGGGCATATGGGCGCGCGCGAAAGCCGAATTCGAGCGCCATGCAAACCCCCTGAAAGGAGATCAGCCATGACGATCCACTGGTGCGGCACCGGCCTTTCCGCCATCCCCGGCCTGCGCCGCCTGATCGAGGAAGGCAAGGATGTGACAGTGTGGAACCGCACGCCCGAAAAGGCGGAGGCGGCCGTGGGGGATCTCACAGGCAGGATCGAGGCCTTCACGCCGGAAGCCCTGGAAGCGGTTCTCGAAGCCGGCGATGTGGTTGTTTCCATGCTGCCGGGCGATCTGCATGTGCCGCTGGCGAAGATGGCGATCGCGAAGGGCGCGCATTTCGTCTCCTCAAGCTACATCTCGCCCG
>JALVEX010000125.1 GCA_027030435.1 Paracoccaceae bacterium | reverse complement strand
CGCCACGCCGGCACGGCTGAAATTCCTGCGCTCCGACCGCGCCGAAACGCAAGCCATTCATGACGTGGTGAAGCGCCTCGCCATGGCCGCGCCGGGGGTGGGCTTCACCTTGCGCGATGTCTCGGGCGGCGGCGAGGGGCGTGTCAGCTTTCGCGCGGATGCGCGGGGCGGCGATCTTTTCACCGCGCTTGGCGGGCGGTTGCGCCAGATCATGGGCGCGGAATTCATCGAGAATTCCCTGCCGGTCGATGCCGAGCGCGAGGGCTTCCGCCTCACCGGCCATGCCGCACTGCCCACCTATTCGCGCGGCGCGGCTGTGGCGCAGTATTTCTTCGTCAATCACCGCCCGGTGCGCGACAAGCTCCTCCTCGGCGCGCTGCGCGGAGCCTATGCCGATTTCCTGCCCTCTGGGCGGCATCCGGCGGCGGTTCTGTTCATCGAATGCGATCCGCATATGGTGGATGTAAACGTGCACCCGGCCAAGGCCGAGGTGCGGTTTCGCGCGCCCGGGATCGTGCGCGGGCTGATCGTTTCGGCCCTTCGCCATGCCCTTGCCGAGGCCGGACACCGCGCCTCGACGACCATAGCCGGCGCGGCGCTTGGCGCCTTCCGCCCGGAGCCGGCCACAGGAGAAGCCACGGCGCGCATCTATCAGATGGATCGCCCTTCACGCGGCGCTATCGGCGCGGCGCTCTCGGCACAGGCTCCGGCCCCGGAAACGCCGGGCTTTGCCGAAATGGCCGCGCCCTCGGCAAGGTTCGAGCCTGCGGAAGAAGGGGTGGATTGCGCGCTCGAGGATCTTCCCCTCGGCGCGGCGCGCGCGCAGATCCATGAAAATTACATCATCGCCCAGACGGGTGACGGCATGGTGATCGTCGATCAGCATGCGGCGCATGAGCGGCTGGTTTACGAAAAACTGAAGCAGCAGATGGCGGAGCGCGGCATCGCCGCCCAGGCGCTGCTGATCCCCGAGATCGTGGAGATGAGCGAAAGCGATGCCGCGATGCTGCTTTCCGTGGCCGGGGATCTCGCCCGCCTCGGCCTTGTGATCGAGCCCTTCGGCTCCGGTGCCGTGGCCGTGCGCGAAACGCCCGCGATCCTGGGCGAGGTGGATGCGCGCGCGCTCCTGCGCGATATCCTCGATGAACTCGCCGATCTCGGCGAAGCGCAGGCCCTCAAGGCGCGGATCGATGCCATCCTGAGCCGCATGGCCTGCCACGGCTCGGTGCGCTCCGGGCGGCGGATGCGGGCCGAGGAAATGAATGCGCTCCTGCGCGAAATGGAGGCCACGCCCCATTCGGGCCAGTGCAACCACGGCAGGCCCACCTATGTGGAGCTGAAGCTTGCCGATATCGAAAAGCTGTTTGGCCGGCGATGATCAGGATCGGGGAATACGAATTTTCGCTGGATGATCCGGCCGTGATCGCGGCGCTTGCGGGCGGCGCGGTGCTGCTGCTTCTCGTCATCCTCATCGTCATGGCCCTGCGCGCTGCCAATCGGGCCGCGCGCCAGAGCGAGCCGGTGCTGCGCCACATGGGGGCGCTTGCGGAGCGGGTGCAGTTCCTCTCGGATGGGCAATCCCAGCTGGCCGGCAGCCTGCAGAGCGTGGCCCAGACCCAGGCTACCGCGCAGAGCCAGATGATGGCCCTGATGGAGCAGCGCCTTGCCGAGGTGCAGCGGCGCATGAGCGAAAGCCTGCACGGCAGCACGGTGAAAACCACCCGCTCGCTGGCCGAATTGCAGGAGCGCCTCGCCACGATCGACAAGGCCCAGGCCAATATCGAGAAGCTCTCGGGCAATGTGCTGAGCCTTCAGGATATCCTCTCCAACAAGCAGACCCGCGGCGCATTCGGCGAGATCCAGCTTCACGACATCGTATCAAAGGCGCTGCCGAAAGACAGCTACACCATGCAGGCCACGCTTTCGAACGGCAAGCGGGCCGATTGCCTGATCGATCTGCCCAATCCGCCCGGCCCCATCGTGATCGACAGCAAATTCCCCCTCGAGGCCTATGAGGCGCTGCGTAATGCCGGCAACGAGCGCGCGGCGATCGAGGCGGCGCGTGCCTTTCGCACGGCGGTGCGCGCCCATATCAAGGCGATCGCGGAGAAATACATCATCGAGGGCGAAACGGCCGATGGCGCCCTGATGTTCCTGCCCTCGGAAGCTGTCTATGCCGAGCTTCACGCCAATTTCCCCGAAGTGGTGCGCGAGGGCTTCGAGGCGCGGGTGTGGATCGTCTCGCCCACGACCTGCATGGCCACGCTCAACACCATGCGCGCCATCCTGAAGGATGCCCGGATGCGCGAGCAGGCCGGCGCCATCCGCAAGACGCTCCGCCTCCTGCATCGCGATGTGGAGATGGTTGTCGAGCGGGTGGGCAAGCTCCATACCCACTTCAATCAGGCCCGTGCCGATCTCGACGGCATCGGCACAGCGGCCGAGCGGGCCGGCAAACGCGCAGCGAAGCTCGACAATTTCGATTTCGAAGAGCTTGCGCCCGAAGCCTCCAGTGCCCCGGAAAACGTGGTGCCGCTCGAGAAACCCGCCGATTGAGCTTTGAAAACCCGCCGCCTTCAGGCAATCTGACGCCATGAAGGGAGGCCCCCGATGCTCGAGATCAGCACCAACAAGATTGCCCGCGTGATTCTGCGCGCCCGCGAAATCGGGGCGAAGGTCGCGCGCTGGGATACCCCCGGGGATGACGCGGATGCCGAAACCATCCTCGAGGGGCGGCCGAGCGATGCCACCGGGCAGGAGCTTCGCCAGTATATCGCCGATCTCAACAGCGACGAGCAGGCAAGCCTCGTGGCCGTGATGTGGATCGGGCGGGGGACCTTCGAGGCGAGCGAGCTTGAAGAGGCGCTCCGCACCGCAAAGGAGGAGGCGGTTTCGCCCACGGAAGATTATCTTCTGGGCATACCCCTCCTGGCCGACTATCTCGAGGATGGCCTCGAGGCGCTGGGCTATTCGGTCGATGAGGTCGAGCAGCCCATCCGCTGAAGGCTCCGCTCAGCCCATATGATCCACGATCATGAGATGCTGCGCCAGGTGCTCGATTTCATGAAGCCACCGCTGCACGAGCTTCGGATCATCCGGCGCGGCGGAAACGCCCGGCGGAATTTCACGGCGCCCGATCGCCTCGACGGCGAATGAAACCGGCTGGGAGACAAGCCGTGCCATCGCGCTGCCGCGCTCATCGCCCCATGCATCCATGACCCATGTCTTGTGATAGACGGGCACGCCCTCGCGCTCCGCCTTCAGCCCCACGCACAGGATCACGCGATCCGGCTCGCCCTCCCCGTAGGCGTATTTCTCCCATAATTCATCGGAAAGCGCCTTCAGCCGCGCTTCGCCTTCCGGGCCTTCGAGGGATTCGATCTCCTCGAATATATCCGCCCAGGCATCGGCCCAGCCATTGAGCCTCAGGGTGCCGCGCACGAATTCGCGCACCTTCCATGCGGGATCGAAATGATACTGCTCGATGAAGGGGATCGAATCGCGGTTGGGATAGACTTCGAATGTCTCGGGCTGCGGCAGGGGCGCATCATAGCTGCGCAGCGCATCCCAGGGCCGGGCCACCGCAAGCTCCGTGTAATCGCGGATCGAGCGGGATGGAGAGCGCAGCGCCTTAAGCACCCCGAGCGGCGACCAGCTGAACTTGTAGCGAAACGCATTGGGGATCTTCGGCACGCCGCCGCAGTAGGAAATGAAGGAGATGTGATTGCCGGCGTCATACTCGGGTGAATTGCGGTAATCCTCCACCAGCCAATGCGCCATCAGGTGATCGATGCCGGGATCGAGCCCCACTTCGTTCACCAGAGCCACCCCGGCCTGTTTGGCGGCGCCATCCAGAGCGCGCATCTCGGGCGAGATGTAGCTTGAGGAGACGAAATGCGCGCCCTTCGCGATCGCCATCTTCGCCAGCGGCACATGCAGATCGCCCGGCAGCATGGAAACAACCACATCGCCGGCTTCGAGAACCGCTTCCAG
>JALVEX010000124.1 GCA_027030435.1 Paracoccaceae bacterium | reverse complement strand
GCAATGGGGGGACATGGTGGGGCTTGACCAGGTGCGCGGCAGGGCACGGCGCAGATCGGCCATGGATTTTTCCGGGTGGCGATCGAGAAGCTTGCAGATTTCGACCGCCACCCGAAGCCCGCAATCGTATCCCCGCCCGATCGGCTCGGCGAGGAAGTAGTGGCCCGATTTCTCGAAGCCTGCGAGCGCTCCGATCTCCTTGACCCGCCGCTTCATGTGGCTGTGGCCGGTTTTCCAGTAATCGGCCTTCGCGCCATGGGCCTGGAGCTCGGGATCGGAGGCGAAGAGGCCGGTCGATTTCACATCGGCAACGAAGGTGGCGCCGGGATGCAGGCGGGCCCAGTCGCGCGCCAGGATGACGCCCATCTTGTCGGCGAAGATCTCTTCGCCCTCGTTGTCCACGACCCCGCAGCGATCGCCGTCACCATCAAAACCCATCGCCAGATCGGCGCCGCTTTCGCGCACGGCGCGGGCCATGTCATGGAGCATCTCCATGGCTTCCGGGTTCGGGTTGTAATGGGGGAAGGTGTAATCAAGCTCGGTGTGGAGCGGCACAACCTCGACCCCGATGCGCTCGAAAAGCTCCGGCGCGAAGGCGCTTGCGGTGCCGTTCCCGGTGGCACAGACGACCTTGAGCGGCCGGCTCATGCGGAAATCGCCCACCAGATCATCGAGATAGGCTTCCCTGACCCCATCGACGAACTCATAGGCACCGCCGGGCCGGGCCTGACCTTCGCCACCAAGCACGATATCGCGCAGTTCGGCCATTTCGCCGGGGCCGTGTGTGAGGGGGCGTTCGAAGCCCATCTTCACCCCTGTCCAGCCGTTGGGATTGTGGCTCGCCGTCACCATCGCAACCGCCGGTGCATCAAGGTGGAACTGGGCGAAATAGGCCATCGGGCTGAGCGCGGGACCGATATCCTTCACATGGATGCCGGCCTGCATCAGTCCGAGCACGAGCGCGTTCTTGATGGCCAGCGAGTAATCCCGGTAATCGTTGCCGACCGCGATCACCGGCTCGATCCCGCGCCGGTGCATCTGGGTGCCAAGCCCGAGCCCGAGGGCCGTGACGCCGGGGAGGTTTATCTCTTCAGGGTATTTCCAGCGCGCATCATATTCGCGAAAGCCGGTGGGGGCGATCATCGGATCGCGCAGGAAGGCCCAGGTGTTGGGCGTGCAGCTTTGCTCGGGCGTATTCATGCAGGCGTTTCCCTTTCAGGCATCGCGGCCGGTGATGACAACATCCCCTGCTGTTGCCACAGGCTCGGGCAGCGGTCCAGTGATATTGCCTGATGGTTGCTCAGGAGGAAACCTGTTCGCGCAGGATCGATACCGTAAGCGAAACCATCAGATAGAGCCCGGCAAATACGAGGAAGGCCACCGCCGTGTTTTCGAAAACCCTGGGATAGGTGGGCTCGTCGGGCGGGATGGGGGGCACGGAAACGGCCAGATAGCGGACCTGGCGATTGGCTTCGATGCGGGCGCTTTCGAGCTGCTGAAGCGCGGCCTGAAGCAGCAGGTTGCGCGATTCAAGCTCCGCCTGCGCCAGGGCGAGATCGCTTGTCTTGCGGGCGATAGACTGTTCCTGAGCGCTGCCTTCGGTGAGCTGTTTCCTGTAGCCTTCGATCTTTTCGCGCAAGAGCGCGATCTTGCGCTCCAGCGGGGCCACCCGGGCCTGATTGGGGCGGGGATTGGATTTCAACTCTTCAAGGGCCAGCTCGCTTTTGGTGAGTTCCATTTCAAGCGCGGAAATGCGGTTCGTCAGGAGCCCCACTTCCACATCGCCGCTGATCAGCTTGCCCTTTTCCTGCGCCTCGATCAACTTCTGCTGGGCTTCGCGCACCCCCGCCACGGCCTCTTCGTAACTCTTGCGCGCATCGCGCATCTGCTCTTCGCGAAGGCGTTTGGTGAGGTTGTCCACCTGTTGTTCGGCATAGGAGATCAGCGCGCGTGAGAATTCCGCGCTTGCCTCCGGGCTCGGCGCGCTCACTTCCATCCTGAGCGTGCCCTCGGTGGGATCGAAACCCACCCTCACATGCTTTCTGTAAAGCTTGTAGGCGGCCTCGTTCGAGGCGTCATCGGGCAGCGCCTGAAGGGGATCGACGAGATCCTCGCTGAATGCGGCCCTGAAGCCGTGATCGCGATCGAGCCTCAGCATGGCATCGCGCGATTGCAGATAGCCCTGAACGGTGATCGAATCCTGCGAGGTGGCAAATTGCGTGCCGGCAAGCAGCCCGCCCACACCCGAGGCCGGCCCTTCGGATTTCTGGATCACGAATTCCGAGTTCGTGGCATACATCGGTGTGGCGATATTGGCGAAATAGTAACCGGCGGCCACGGTGGGCAGTATGACAAAGATCAGCAGCCGCAGCAGCAGCGAAAGCTGGCGGCGGCGGCGGCGGCGCGCGATGTCGCGCTGGATCTCGAGCACCTGGCGGGCGCGCATCTCGGCATTGCCAAGCTCCGTCGAAGGGAGGTTTGTGTCAGGCGGCGGGGTTGTCTGGGGCAGCTGCACGCTGCCCTCTTCGGGCGTGGCGGGCGTGAGGGCGCCCCCGGCATCTTCCCCGCTCCCGGGCACGACCAGATCAAGGAGGTTGGCGCGCTCGAAGGGATCAATGCCGCGCTGGCGCAGCAGGCGCACCGCATCGTAATCCGAAGCCGGCTTCAGCCCGTGCTTCATCGCGATGCGCCGGGCCGTGCGCAATTGCCGCCCCGTCAGCCCCTCGCGCCGGATATCGGCGATCTCGCGCTCCGCCGCACCACCCGCCTTGCCCGCCCCGTCGGCATCGGGGCGGGGCCTGGCGGGCGGACGGATGCGGAATTTTCTCGCCCTCGGTTTCATGATCTATTCCTGCACTGCATAATCATAGAGCCTTTTCGCCTCTTCGAGGGTATCAAACATGTGCAGCTTGCCATCCTGCAGCACGGCCGCTGAGCGGCAGAATTTTTCCAGCACTTTCGGCTTGTGCGAAACGATGATAACGGTGGTTTTCTCCAGCCGTTCCTTCAGGATCTCACCGGCCTTGCGATTGAATTCCACGTCCGTTGTCGAGGGCATGCCTTCGTCAATCAGATAAAGATCGAAATCCATCGCCAGCATGAGCGACATGGAAAAGCGCGATTTCATGCCCCGGCTGTAGGTGGCAACCGGCATGTCGAAATATTCGCCGATATCGCACATCCAGCGCGAAAACGCCTCGACGTAATCGGGATCGAGCCCGTAGAGGCGGGCGATGAAGCGGGCGTTTTCCATGCCCGTATGGCGCGGGTTGACGCCGCCCATGAAGCCAAGCGGGAAGGAGACCCGGCAGGTCTTTATGATTTCGCCCTCGTCTGGCTTCTCCAGGCCGGCCATCATGTTGATCAGGGTTGTCTTTCCGGTGCCGTTGCGGGCGAGAATGCCGAGCGAATTGCCAAGTTCCACGCGAAACGAGGCGCGATCAAGGATCACCTTGCGCTGCACCCCCGTCCAGAACGATTTGCTCACATTCGAGAACTCGAGCATCCTTCCTGCTCCGCCGCATCGGTGCGGCTCTTTATGGCGCCTCAGGGTTAACAACCCCTTCTTCATGGGAGTTTGCGGTCATATTATGGATATTCCGGCCTGAAATACAGTGTTTTCATGTGTGAAATGCCTCAGGCGCGGGCTGGCCGGCATTCTGCGCTTCCCGCCCTGCGCCCTCGCAATATTTGCGGGCCAGCGATGCGGGCCGACCCTAGATGGTGCGTTTCTCGATGCGCAGGATGCGGCCTATGACGATCGAGACCACGGCGGCGCCGAAGCTCATCAGGGCGCCCATCTTGGCCGCATCCTGAACATCGCCCGGCGGGAAGGCCACGGAGGCCACGAACAGCGCCACGGTGAAGCCGATCGCCGCCACGCAGCCCACGGCGACAAGATCCCTCTGCCGCATCCCCGCCGGCAGGCCGAGGCGCAGCACATTCGCCCCGAACCAGCCGAAAAGGGAGATGCCGAGCGGCTTTCCGATCAGCAGCCCTCCCAGCACGAGCCAGGTGGGTTCGCCTACGGCCGAAAACTCGACACCGGCGTTCAGCAGGCCGAAGAAGAAGAGCACGATTTCGACGAAATGCTTGATCTTGTGTTCGATGTAGTTGAGGAGATCGGTAAGATACTGCTCCGCTTCCGAAAACAGGCCGAAGGCGCGGTCGGCATGGGGAATGGTCGGCACGATCGGCAGCAGCCCGAGCGCCGGATGCAGGCCGCTCTCCTGAAAGCCATACCAGCTGACGGCCCCGGCAATCGCATAGGGCCAGAAAGTGAAATGCTTGCGCACCCAGGTGGAGGCGGGCCGCAGTTCGCTGCCGCGATCGAGGAGTCGGGGCAACAGATTGAAGAGAAGATAGACGGTGATTGCCGCCCCGATCGAGAGCAGCAGCCATACGGGCTGGAGCTCATGGGTCGGATAGAAGATGGCGAGGATCAGGAGGCCGCCGGCGTCATCGGCGATGGCCAGCAGCAGGAGGAAGCGCACGGCCGGATGGCCGGCACCGAAGACGATCCGCCCGACGAGATAGGAGAAGGCGATATCGGTGGCGGTGGGAATGGCCCAGCCATGGGCCACGGCGCTGTATGTCGCAGGCCAGAGCGTTGCGGCCATGCCGAGATAGACGGCAACCGGCCCGATCATGCCGCCCAGCGTGGCGATCAGGGGGGTGGCGGCCTTCTTGCCGCGCAGCGCGCCGTTCTTCAGGATGATCGCTTCCCAGACTTCCTTCGCCGCGATGGCGAAGAAGAAGGCCATCAGCACGTCATTGACGAGATAATGGACTGTGAGCACGCGATATTCGCCGTCGCCCTCGCCGTATTCGAGCTTGCCGATCCAGCTGTTTTCCAGCAGCGGATAATCGACGAAGGCATGATAGCTGTGGGGATCGAGATTGGCCCAGATCAGGGCGATGATCGCGCCGAAGATCAGCAGCAGGGAGTAGTTCGCGATGAAGCCCCATACCCGATACATCTCTGCCCGCCCCTCCGAATGCTCTTTCCGCTCCCAATACTCCAAGTGGCCGGCGGCGGCAAGCTGAAGAAAGGCCTCAGGCGATGGCCTGCCAAAGGAGCCCGGCAAGAACGGCGCCGATGGTGGCGACGCTTACGTATATGAGGAAGACCCGAGGCTTCACCATGCCCCAGATCGCAACCGCCGTGGGCACGCAGCTCACGCCCCCAGCGATCACGAAGGCCATGGCCGCGCCGTTGCTCATGCCCTGCTCGATCAGGGATTTGACCAGCGGAATGGCGGCGTAGCCGTTGATATAGGCCGGACCGCCGACGATGGTGGCGAGAAGGATCGGCCCCAGGCCTTCGCCGCCCAGTGTCGAGGCGATCCAGGCTTCGGGCACGTAGCGGGTCACCAGCTGTTCGAGAAGGAAGGCCAGCAGCAGCCATTTGCCGAGGAAAAGGGCGTTTTCAATGAGTTGCGCGCGGAAAACGCGCCGGCGCGAGGCTTCCCGCCAGAAGGCCGGAAGCGGCTTTTCAGTGGTGCCGGGGAGCGCGGGAGCCGAGCAGCCGCAGCCATGGCTTTCCTCTTCCGAGGCAGCAGGAGCAGGGGCTGATGCAGCGCAGGTGGGGGCGGCGCAGGCGGGGGCGGCGGAAGAAGCAGGCTTCAGCCGCAGGGGATCCTTGAGGAGCGCAGTTTTCGAAAGGGCGCGGAACAGAAAGCCCCCGCCGATGCCGATCGCGATTGCGGCCGCAAGCTTCATTGCGGCAAAGCCCGTGCCCAGCGTGCCGGCGGTGATGAAGAACATCGCCGGATCCATGAGCGGGGCCGAGAGGAGAAAGGCGATCACGGCCGCCACGGGCGCGCCGAGCGCCAGGAGGGCGGCCACGAAGGGGATGACCTCGCACGAGCAGAAGGGCACCACAGCCCCCATGGCGGCCGCGAGCAGGATCATCCGCCCCTCGCGCCCCTCGAAGGCGCGCGCCATCAGCGAATCGACGCCCGAGGCTTTCATCCAGGCAACCGAGAGCACGGCAAAGGCCAGGAAGGGCAGGGTGCGGATGAAGCTCTCGAGCGCGCCTTCAATCACCGGCAGGGCCGAGGGCGGATCCAGAAGCGCGATCAGAAGTGCAATCGCCGGGATCAGGAGCCAGATGCGGTCCATCCGTGAAAGCAGGGAGGGGGAGGTGACCGGCTTTTCGGTGGAACAACAACTGCTCATCGCTTTATGCCTTTCTTTCGGCTTGTGTGCCTTTCGCCGACTGTCCGGCCTGTTCGTCGGGTGCGTCCATCTCGCGCGGCGCGCATTGGCAGATCAGGAAATGGGCGAGGCTTTCGATTTCGCTCAGCGAAGGGGCGGCGCAGATCACCGAGCGCCCCTTGCGGCTGCGCCGGATGAGGCCGGCCTGTTCGAGGATCTTCACGTGGTGGGTGAGGGTGGCGCCGCGTATTCCGGTCTTGTCGCCCAGTTCGCCGATGGTGAGCCCTTCCGGCCCGGCGCGCACGATGCTGCGCAGCACGCTGAGGCGCGGCTCCGAGCCGAGCGCGGCAAAGCGGTAGGCAGCGGTTTCAAGGGTGATGTCGTGCAGGGTTTCCGGTTTCATGATTCTATATTTCTAAAATCATAAAAATATGCAAGGGAAAATTGCGCGGGCAGCCTTGCCTCCGGCCCGCGGCGGGCTATGAAAGGGCATGTCCTGCCGCTCAGCCGATGATAACGCCGCCGCAATCGCCGCCCGCATCCGCGCCTGCGGGCTTTGTGCGGAGCGGTTCCGCGCCACCGCCACGGCCCATGCGCCGCGCCCGATTGTCTGGTTTCGCCCCTCGGCGCGGATCCTGATTGCGGGGCAGGCGCCGGGAAAGAGGGTGCATGAATCGGGGCGGCCCTTCGATGACCCCTCCGGGCGGCGTCTGCGCGAATGGCTGGGCGTGGATGAGGATACGTTCTGGGATCGCGCGCGCTTCGCAATCGTGCCGATGGCCTTCTGCTTTCCGGGCTATGACGCGCGCGGCGCGGATCTCCCCCCGCCGCCGCTTTGCGCCCGCACATGGCATGAGGGCGTGATGGCCGCATTGCCCGCAATCCGCCTCACGGTGCTTGTCGGGGGGCATGCGCAGAAATGGCACATGGGCGCGGCGGCGAAAGGGGGCGTTACCCGCACCGTCGCGGCCTGGCGAAGGCATGCTCCGGCCATATTCCCCTTGCCTCATCCATCCTGGCGCAATACGGGCTGGCTCAGGAAAAACCCGTGGTTCGAGGCCGATCTTGTGCCGGCGCTGCGGGCGCGTGTGGCGGAGGTGCTGGCGGATGGATGATGGGAAGGAAGCCGCGGCGGCGGGGATCTCCGGGGGCGGGGGCGCGGCGCAGACGTCCCTTGATCGCGCGCACGCCGCCATGATCGCGGATTTGGACGATCCCGCCCGGCGCGCGGCCTTTCTCGAGGAACTGGCGGCCTCGGGGCTCTTCATCCTGCTGAAGGAGGAGGCGCGGGGGGGTGCGATCGATCCGCAGCTGACCGAGGCCGACGGCCGGCGCCTCGTGCTGGCCTTCGACAGGGAGGAGCGCCTCGCCGCTTTCATCCGCGAGCCTGCGCCCAATGCCGCCCTGCCGGGGCGGATGCTGGTGGAGATGCTGGCGGGCAGGGGCATCGGCATCCTGCTCAATCCGGGCGTCGCACCTTCGCAATGGATCATCGAACCCGAAGCGGTGGACTGGCTGGCGGGCGTGCTCTCCTCCGCTCTGCCCAGCGCCGGGGAGGGGCGCATCCTGCGCTTCCTTCCGCCCCCGCCCCTTGCGCCGGAGCTTCTGGCGCGGCTTGACGCGCGCCTTGCGCGTGCCGGCGGGCTTGCCCGCGCGGCCTGGCTGGTGGGGGTGGCGCATGAGGGCGGCGGCGAAGGCGCGCTGCTCGTTTTCGTCGATCCCCTCGCGGGCAGCGAAGCGGCGCTCGCGCGGGCGATCGCCGAGAGCCTTGCCTTCTCTGATGTTTCCGATCCTGCCCTTGACGTGGCCTTTCTGGAAAGCGGCGATCCGCGCCTTGAGGAGATCGCGCGCCACGGCTTGCGCATCGAACTGCCGGCGGTGAAGCATGGCGCGGCGGAGCGGCTCACCCCGCCCGCGGTGCCCCCCGGCAGCGATCCCGAAAAGCCGCCCCGCCTGCGCTGAGGGCGGGAGCCGCGCCCGGAGAAGGGCTCAATAGCCTGCGCTTCTGTCCACCTGATGGAGAAAAGGCTCCCCGGCCTCGCCGCGCCGGACGTTTTCGGCGATCACGCGCGCGGCTTGAGCGGGGCGGGTATCGGAGGCTATATGCGGGGTCACGGTGATTTTCGGATGGTGCCAGAAGGGATGCGACTCGGGCAGGGGCTCGGTGCGGAATACATCGAGCGTCGCATGGGCGAGATGCTCGCGATCGAGGGCGGCGAGAAGGGCATCATCGTCGATCAGTGGGCCGCGGCCGGGATTTATGATCGCCGCCCCTTCAGGCAGGAGTGCGAGGCGCGCGGCATCGAGGATGTTTTCCGTCTCATCCGTCAGCGGCAGGAGGAGGACGAGGATTTCCGCCCGCCCGAGCGCCTCTTCCAGCCCGCTTGCGCCCGAAAGGCACCTGATCCCCTCGATTGACTTCGGCGAGCGGCTCCAGCCCGCCACATCGAAGCCAAGCCCGGCAAGCGCCTGCGCGGATGCCTGCCCGAGGGCGCCGAGCCCGAGCACACTCACCCTGCGCTCAGAGGCGAGCGGCGGGATTTCCGGCTGCCACTCGGGCTTTTCGCGCCGGATATGGGTATCCATCCCGAGATGATGGCGCAGCACATGGCCGGTGACATATTCGACCATCCCCGCCGTCATCCCAGGATTGACCATGCGCAGGAGCGGCTGGGTGAGGGTCGGATTGTGAACAAACCGCTCGACACCGGCCCAGAGGCTCAGCACGGCTCTTGCGCGCGTGAAGGGGCTGAAATCCGTGACCGGGCCATTGGGGGCGCAGATGATGTAATCCACGCGCGCGGGATCGCCGCACTCCGTTTCGATGCGGTGCGCGAGCCCGAGCGAATCCAGAGCTTCCCGGATGGGTGGAATGTATTTCCCGCCGTAGCTTTCGGGGGCCGAAAACAGGATCTCGATCATGTTGCGAATACCCTCCCATATATCCCCATGGCATCCCCTTCGCCGGCAGGCTAGGCACGCTTTCTGTCCCCTGCAAGGGGCATTCCGCTCTGTTTGGCCCCCGCCTGAGAGGGAATGTGGTCACGGCCGGGGGGTCGGAAAACATCGTCTGTGCCGGACAGCCTCCACGCCGGGCATATGGGTTTCATCCAGCAGCCCTGCCCGGAATGATCGTCTCATATGGACTACTGGCCCATATTGCGCTAGATCTCAGGCCGGAGCATCTGAATGTGGCCGAAAAATGGCGGGGGGTTACACTCCATTTCGATATTGGGCGCAGGTTTCCTTACCGAGACCGATAAGCCCGATAAAGAACGTACTGCTGCTCGAATGTACTGTTGTTGCAAGGTAAGGAAGGAACGGGAATGTCAATCAAGACAGTTATCGCCGCAGGGGTATTTGCGGTTGCCGCCACATCGGCGGGCGCTACGAGTATCACGGTTGATTTCGAGGGGCCGGGATTTTTCGGCACCAATAACTGGTACAAGACCGTGAGCGCCAATGGGCGGCGGGTATATGCTGGAAATATCCGGGTCAAGGATGTGTCAACCGGAGTCGGATTCGGAGTGTTCTGCATCGAATTGGCACAATATATCACCAACGGCAGCACCTATGAGATTGCCGGCAAGTCCATGTATGGGGCGGCGGTCGATTCGAACATCTCGAAGCTGTTTTCTTCGGCTTACGATATGGTGGTTGACGCGACCAGCGCCGCCGCCTTTCAGGTGGCCTTGTGGGAAATCACCCATGAGGAAGCGGGGAACCCCCTTGATGCGCAATCCGGCAATTTCGTGGTGACCGGTCCGGGAGCTGTGATCCGGACGGCGGATGCGTTCCTTGCCGGCCTTGCCGGGGCGAGCGATGATTTCGCCGTCACCTATCTGCGCAGTGATACCAAGCAGGATCAGGTCTTGCCCACGGACCCCGATCACACCCCGCCGCCGGCGCCCGTGCCGCTGCCGGCCGCTGGGTGGATGCTCTTGGCCGCGCTGGGCGGTCTGGGGCTTGCACGCAGGAAAAGCTGAGACATGCTGCGGTGGCTGATGATGCCACCGCAGCACCATTCCGCTTCTGTGCGGCACCGGGATAGTGGCAGTATGGCGTTGGCCATATTTCCCAGCATGTCCTTGTTTTGAGCATTTGTCATAACGCCCGAACCTTTTGATGTTGCGGACGTTTCGAAATCAATCTTCGTCTCGTGAAAATCTCCGAACACTTCACCGTGGCCGGTGCACGTTGGCGCTCTGCACCAGCCCGAAGGCCGCCAGCAGCACCATCATCGCCGAGCCACCGTAGGAAACCAGCGGCAGCGGCACGCCCACCACCGGCGCAAGCCCCATCACCATCGCCATGTTGACGGCGAAATACAGGAAAAACGTTCCGGCGATGCCGAGGGTGACGAGCGAGGCGAAGCGATCCTTCGTCTTGAGGGCGGTGTAGAAGCAGAAGGCGAGGATCAGGAGGTAGAGGCCAAGGAGGGTCATCCCGCCGATGAAGCCGAAATCCTCGGCAAGCGTCGTGAAGATGAAATCGGTGTGTTTCTCGGGCAGGAAATTCAGCCGCGTCTGGGTGCCCTGCATGAAGCCGCGCCCCGACCATCCCCCGGCGCCGAGCGCGATTTTCGACTGGGTGATGTGATAGCCCTGCCCGAGGGGATCGAGGCTTGGGTCAAGGAAGGTATCGATGCGCTTGTACTGGTAATCCTTGAGCAATTGCCAGCTTGTGCCACGCGATTTCAGCACAGCAGCCACAAGCCCCACGCCACTGGCGATGATGGCGGCGAAATACCAGAGGCTCACGCCGGCGAGAAACATCACCATCCCGCCGCCCGCCACCAAGAGGATCGCGGTGCCGAGATCGGGCTGGCGCAGCACGAGGAAGGTGGGCAACAGGATGATTACCAGCGGGATCAGCACCCAGAGAGGGCGGGAAACCTTGCGGATGTCGAGCCAGTCATAATAGGCGGCGAGCAGCATCACCACGGTGATCTTGGCAAGCTCCGAAGGCTGGAGGCGGATGAAACCGAGATCGATCCATCGCTTCGCGCCCATGCCGACATCGCCGATCAGTTCGACCAGCACCAGCAGCAGGAGCGAGCCGAGATAGAAGACCCCGGCCATGTTGCGCCAGAACCAGATCGGAACCATCGCCACGAAAAACATCACCATCATGCCGAGCGCGAACCGCTTCACCTGCGGCTCGACCCAGGGGCTGAGCGAGCCCCCGGCCACTGCATAGAGCATGAGGAAGCCGATCGAGCTCACCGTGATCAGAAGCACGATCAAAGCCCAATTGAGATGCAGGAGCTTTCGCAGGCCCTTCGGTGTATGCTTGACGTTATATTCCAGATAGCTCATGCGCGGTCCTTCACGGGGCTTGCCTTTCGCGGATCGCGCAGGCGCAGTTTCTGCTGTTCTTCGCTGATGCGCGGGCGATCCTGCCGGGGATAGGCTTCGAGCGGGGGCAGCCCGCCGGTGAGGGCGCTCAGCACGATATCGCGCGCGATCGGTGCCGCCGCCTTCGAGCCCCCCCCGCCATGCTCGACAACCACCGAAACCGCGATCCGCGGCGCCTTGTAGGGGGCAAAGCATACGAACAGCGCATGATCGCGCCGCTTCCAGGGCAGATCCTTGTTGCGGAAAACCCCGCGGGCGCGTTCGGCCTTGGTGATGTTGCGCACCTGGCTCGTGCCCGTCTTGCCGGCAAGCTTCAGATCGTCGGGAAGGATGCGGGAGCGATAGGCCGTGCCGCGCTGGCTGTTGGACACGGCGAACATTGCCGCGCGGATCTGTTCGAGATGGCTTTCGGAGAGCCCCACCGGCGGGCTGGCACCGTTCGCATTTTCAATGCCGTCAATGGATTTCACCAGCCGGGGAACGATCAGCCGGCCGCTCGCGATGCGCGCCGTCATCACTGCAAGCTGGAGCGGCGAAGCAAGCACGAAGCCTTGGCCGATGGCCGAATTCAGCGTATCGCCAATCACCCAGGGCTCGCCGCGTTTGGCAAGCTTCCATTCCTTGGTGGGGGTAAGCCCCTTCGCCACGGCCGACATCGGGATCGGATATTCCTGCCCCAACCCCAGCCGGCGCGCCATGGCGGAGATCTTCTCGATCCCGACGCGCTGGGCCAGTTCGTAATAATAGACATCGCAGGAGCGGCGCAGCGAATTGTGAAGGTTCACATGCCCGTGCCCGCCCCTTTTCCAGCAGTGAAAGCGCCGCTTGCCAAGGGTGATGTAGCCGGGGCAGTAGATGGTTTCCTCTGGATCGACGAGCCCTTCCTCGAGCGCCGCGAGCGCGGTGACCATCTTGAAGGTGGAGCCCGGCGGATAGGTGCCCTGCACGGCCTTATTGGCCAGCGGGCGGTATTCGTTTTCAAGCAGGGCCTTGTATTCGGCGACCGATATGCCGTTGACGAACTTGTTGGGATCGAAGGAAGGCGTGGAGCCGATCGCCAGCAGATCGCCATTGTGCGTATCGATCACCACGGCGGCGGCGCTTTCCCCCTCGAGGCGGGCCTGCACGTAGTTCTGCAGGCGGCTGTCGACGGTGAGCTGCACATCGGAACCGGGGATGCTCTCGCGCCTGTCGATCTCGCGCATCACCCGCCCGCGCGCGTTCACCTCGATGCGCTTGATCCCCGCCTTGCCGCGCAGCTTCTTTTCGAGCTTCGCCTCCACCCCGGATTTGCCGATCTGGAAGCGGGGGATCTGCAGCAGGGGATCGGGATCGTTGATGCGCTTCAGGTCATAATCCGAAACCGGCCCCACATAGCCCACCACATGAGCGAAATCGGTGTCGAGCGGATAGTGGCGGGTGAGGCCGACTTCCGGCGTGACACCCGGAAGGATGGGCGCGTTCACGGCCACTTCCGAAAGCTGCTCCCAGCTCAGATTCTCGGCAAGCGTAACAGGCACGAAGGCGCTGCGGTGCTTCATCTCCTTCAGGGATTTCTCAAGCGCTTCGGGATCGAAGGGGATCAGCTTCTTCAGCCGCTCGATCACCATATCCACATCGCCTGCATCTTCCCGCACCACCGTGATCCGGTAATTCTGCCGGTTGACGGCGAGCGACACGCCGTTCCTGTCGAAGATCAGGCCGCGGGCCGGCGGGATGAGGCGGATGTTGATGCGGTTTTCATCTGCCAGCAGGCGGAACTGATCGGCATTCTCCACCTGAAGATAGCGCATCCGCGCCGCCAGAATGCCGGCAAAGCCGAGCTGCAGCGCGCCGAGCATCATTGACCGCCGCGAAATGCGGCGGTGGCTTTCTGCGTTGTCTCTCGGCGAGCGCTTCATGTTCCGATCCTCACGGCGTCCCTCTCTGCGGGCGTGGCCATTCTGACTCCGAAGATATGGCGTGTGATCACGACAACAAGGGGATAGACGGCAATCGTGACGGCCAGCTGTATCAGCGTTGGCCCGAGAGCCGGGCGAGGCACGAGGAAGAGCACCAGTATCAGCCGCTGGGCGAGGGTGAGGGCAATCAGCAGA
>JALVEX010000123.1 GCA_027030435.1 Paracoccaceae bacterium | reverse complement strand
TGCCCACATCCGACGCGTCACACGCCATCTCGCAAGGACATGAAAATAATCGGTCAGTTTCCAAACAGACCTTGAGGACGGCATGGTGGATTGGCCCACCTACGAGGGCTTTCGCCGCTACCACTCCGGATGCCATGTCTGCCACGGCCCCGAAGGGGAAGGCTCCAGCCATACACCGGCGATGAAGAAATCCGTGATGAACATGGACTACTACGATTTCCTCGAGATCGTTTCGAGCGGCAAGGAAGAATCCAAAGGGGAACCGAGTTCATCATGCCTGCATTCGGCACCAACCGGAACATGATGTGCTTCCGGGACGATATCCATGTATATTTGCGGGCACGGGGGGCGGGGAAGCTGCCGGGGCGGGGAAGCTGCCAAGGGGCCGTCCGAAGAAGAAGGAACCGAAATCCGATGAAATCCGGGCCGAACAGGCGGAATGCCTTGATGGATAAGGCCGTGCAAGCCCTGAATGGCTTCGCCATGCTGGTTTTCGGCCTGCTGGTATCCGGCACGCAAATCGCTCATGCTCAACGAAGGGCGGATCTGGTTTCGAAAAACCGCGTTCAGGGTGTGCGCGGATCCCGCCAACAGCCCGATGGCAACCAGGGAGGGCACCGGCTTCGAGAACAAGCTCGCCGAGCTTTTCGCCGAGAGGCTCGGCCTGCCGCTCGAATACGCCTGGTTTCCAATGGCGACGGGCTTCGTGCGCAAGACGCTCAAGGCAAATCGCTGCGATGTGATCATAGGCTTTTCGCAGGGCCATGAGCTGGGGTTCAACACCAATCACTATTACACCACCGCCTATTCCATCGTGACAAGGGCGGACAGCGATCTCTCCGGAGTGGGCACGCTTACCGATCCGCGCCTCAAGGCCCACCGGATAGGTGTGATCGCCGGCATGACTCTGCTGGATGACATGGGCCGGCATTTAAAGGAATTTGGGGCAATGAAAAACCGCTCGCAATTTTCCAGACCATTCCGGTGGAAGAGCCGGAAGAATACCGGATGGAGCACTATCGTGCAACCGTTCCGGCAACGCTCAGCGGCGGCACGGTGGTGGATGATGAAAAGGCATATGAGCTTTCGAAGAGCGGTGAAGTGGCTCGGTTCGTTTGAACAGTTTCGGGTGGTTTCGACAACAAGGTGGATGCCGCCCGGCCCGTTGATCCGCATGGTGAGGCCGAAATCGAAATGCGATGTCGGCCGCTTCATCTCGAAAACCGCCGAAACGGGCATCGGTTTTTCATCGATCACGAGATAGACCTAGCGGATCATCTGCCCCTTGGAGAACGACACCTCGGCGCTGATCGGAACGCGGCGATCATCGGCCGCGCGGCAAGGTGCATGCAGGGAAATCGCTTTATCCGGCGCCTCCGCTATCTGGCGCTCACCGAATGCCATCGCCCGGATGTCATTCCATGATTCCCCGGCCTGAAGGGCTTGCGGCATGTTGAATGCAATGGCGGCCATGATAACGGTGCTCTAGGGAGTCCGGGCCATACGAACCTCCAATAATCAATATCCGGCAAAATAGACGATGATTGCGGCCATGTCATCGGTATCATGATCGTAGACGGATCACCTTATGGCGATGAAGCTGCCAAAGGCGCGCGGTCCATCGCCCGTTTGATGCTCCGCGATCACTTCGAGGCTTGCCGCCCCAATCTTGTGCATATCCCACCGAGCCGCGCCATGCTCGCCGACGCACTGGCGCAGTTCTTGGCATGGAAGAAATGGAACAGATGGTTCCTGATCGAGGGCTCGCACCTGGAAAACATGGCGCTGGCGGACGCCTACCGCCGCGCGGCGCGCAAGTTCGGTGCTTCAGGTCTATGCCTTCCTGTTCATCGCCCGTTTCTGGGGGGTGGAGCCTCCGCTTGGGGGTTATGCGACGGTGCTGCCCGCGCTATTGCTTTCAGGCCTGATGCTCGGGGCAATGGGGCTCTTCATTTCCTCGGCCATCCGCCAGCTCGAAAATTTCGCCGGGGTGATGAATTTCGTGATCTTCCCGATGTTCTTCGCCTCCTCGGCGCTCTATCCGCTGTGGCGGATGAAGGAATCGAGCGTTCTGCTCTACGATATATGCCGCTTCAACCCGTTCACCTATGCGGTGGAGCTCGTCCGCTTTGCGCTCTATGGAGAGATCAACTGGCTGGCGTTCGGGATTGTCGCCGGGGCAACCGTTATCTTCATGGGTGCGGCGGTCTATGCCTATGATCCGTCAAAAGGCCTGTTGGGGCGCCGCCGCATATAGGCGGGAACATGTCGCTTATTGCGCTTTACAGATGGCGGTAATTCCTTAACCTGCGGACACTTGGGAGGAATTCATGGCATCCATAGGCCGCATGATAGCGCAGCGGTTGCTGCTCGGTCTGCTGACGCTTTTCGTCGTTTCGATCCTGATCTTCCTGGCGGTCAACGCATTGCCGGGGGATTTTGCCCAGGCGATCCTCGGCCAATCGGCCACGCCGGAAGCCGTGGAGGCGATCCGCCACGGGCTCGGGCTCGATCAGCCGCTGGTGACGCGCTATTTCCAGTGGCTCTGGCGGCTTCTGCACGGAGATCTCGGGGTGAGCTTCGCGCAGGCGAATTTCGCCTCCTATGTGGGATCTGCGAGCAGCGCCGAAGCCGTCACCGTAGCCGATCAGATCGCGCCCCGCTTTCGCAATACGCTTTTTCTTGCCGGTGTTACCACCGCGATTGCCGTGCCGCTTTCGGTGAGCCTGGGAATACTGGCGGCGCTTTATCGCGGTTCGATCTTCGATCGTGCGGTCAACATCGCGGCGCTTACCGCCATTTCGAGCCCCGAATTCTTCCTCGCCTATATTCTCATTCTCTTTCTCGGGGTGCTCAACCCGGTGCTGCCTTCGCTCTCCAATATCTATGAGGGGATGAGCTTTGGCGAGCGGCTGCTGAAAACGCTCCTGCCCGCGCTGACGCTCACATTGGTCGTGACCGCACACATGATGCGCATGACCCGCGCCGCGATCATCAACCTGCTCGCGAGCCCCTATATCGAAATGGCGCGGCTGAAGGGGATGAGCCCCCTGCGGGTGATCGTGCGCCACGCGCTCCCCAACGCGCTGGCCCCGATCATCAACGTGATCGCGATCAATCTGGCGTATCTCGTCACCGGGGTGGTGGTTGTCGAGGTGGTGTTTGTCTATCCGGGGATCGGGCAGCTTTTCGTGGACAGCGTCAAGATCAGGGATATTCCCGTGGTGCAGGCCTGCTGCCTCGTGTTCGCGGCCGCCTACATCCTGATGAATCTCCTTGCCGACATCCTCTCGATCCTTTCCAACCCGCGCCTGAGGCATCCGAAATGAGCATCTGGGCCGAGATCCTGATTGCCCTTGTGGCAATGGGCGCTGCGAGCCTCGGGCTTCGGGCGATCGGGCGGCGCCTCTGGCCGGAAAGCCCCTATTGGCGCGACATGCCCTTCGGGGTTGCCTTCGGATATGTGCTGGGTGCGGCGGGCATTGCGCTCGCGCTCAAGCTCTACTTCGTTGACAGGATCGTTTTCTTCCGCTGGGCGATGAACGGGCTGATCGCCTTCAGCATCGCCGCCTGGATCTTCCGGGCGCTTGGCAGGCGGATCGGCCCGGGATGGAGCCGCAGGCTCTTTCGCCAGATGCCGCTCACGGCATCCTTCGGCATCCTGACGGTTCTGGCCTATGCCTTCACCGCCATCTTTGCCGGCTGGCTCGCGCCTTACGGGCAGGCCGAGATATTCGATGCCGTCAATGTGTTGCCGGGCACGGATCCGGCGCACCCGCTGGGCACCGATCAGATCGGGCGCGATATCCTCACCCGCCTCATCTATGGCGCTCAGAATACCGTCGGCATCGCTTTTGCCACAACGCTGATCGCCTTTTTCACCGGCGGCTCGCTCGGCTTTCTGGCGGCAACGATCGGCGGCTGGCTCGATCAGCTTCTTTCGCGTGGCATTGATGTGCTGATGGCCATTCCGGCGCTCATCTTCGCGCTGCTGCTGATGACGATCGCCTCCGCCTGGGCCGGA
>JALVEX010000122.1 GCA_027030435.1 Paracoccaceae bacterium | reverse complement strand
TCCTTCGTCGAGAAGCCGAAGGTGAGCGCCTGCATCAACGGCGGCTTCTTCGTGATGGAGCGCCGCTTTCTCGATACCCTGCCGGAAGATCCCGGCTGCATTCTCGAGCGCGAGCCGCTCGAAAGCCTGGCCCGGGCGGGGGAGCTGAAGGTTTTCCGCCATGAAGGCTTCTGGCACTGCATGGACACCTTCAAGGATTACCGCCACCTCAACGAGCTTCACGCCGAAGGCAACGCCCCCTGGGCGGGCAAGGTGCACTGATGCGCTGCCTCGTTACCGGAGCCTCCGGGTTTGTCGGCGCCTGGCTGGTGCGCGATCTCGCGGAGGCGGGCCATGCGGTGATCGCGCAGATGCGCGCCCGCCCTTCTGCCCTGTTCGGGCGGCTCGGGCTTGCCGATCATCCCAAGGTGCGGGTGCTTGAAAACGCGGCCATCCCGGAGATCGTCGGCGCGGAGGCGCCCGACGAGCTTTATCACCTGGCCGGGATGAGCCAGATCGTGGAAGCGATGGAGGCCCCGGCGCGCGTGTTCGAGGCCAATGCCCGCCTCACCTGGCAGATGCTTGATGCCCTTCGCCGGATGGATGCGCCGCCGCGCTGCGTGATCGCCTCGAGCGACAGCATCTACGGCGAAACCGGCGGGCGCGCGGCCTGCGAGGAAGATCCGGCGAGGGCGCTCGGCCCCTATGAGATATCCAAGGCCATGGCCGATATGGCGGCGCGCAGCCATGCGGCGCTCTTCGGCCTGCCGATCGTGGTGGCGCGGCTTGGCAATGTCTATGGGCCCGGCGATCACAATACCGCCCGCCTGATCCCGAGCATCATCGGGGCCATTTGCCGGGGGGGCGTGCCGCATCTGCGCGGCGGCGGGAAGGCGGTACGCAGCCTGCTGCATGTGCGCGATTGCACCGCGGCCCTGCGGCTTCTGGCGGCAAATGCCGGGCGCGAAGGGATCGGCGGCGAGGCGTTCAACGTTTCGGGCGCGCCGGCGATGAGCACGCTCGAAATCGCCCGCCTTGCGCTCGCCGCCTTCGGCAAGGGCGATCTCGAGCCCGAGATAAGCGCGGGCGCGCCGGGGGAAACCTCGGTGAAGGTTTCAAGCGCGGAGAAGATCGGCCGGGCGCTCGGCTGGCGGCCCCAACGCAGCCTCGAAGCGGGCCTCAGCGAAATCAGGGCATGGATGGAGGCGGGATGATGGCGGGCGGCACGACCAGCAGCACAATCGGGGATGTGTTCCGTGGGCGCAGCGTTCTGGTGACGGGGCACACCGGCTTCAAGGGCGCCTGGCTCTGCCTCTGGCTCGAAAGCCTCGGCGCGCGGGTGACGGGCTTCAGCAACGGCATCCCGACAAGCCCGAGCGGCTTCGAGCTGATGCGCATCGGCAACCGCACGGCCGACGTGAGGGGCGAGATCACCGATCTCGAGGCGCTTGAGGCCACGATGCGCGAAGCCGCGCCGAGCGTTATCTTCCATCTCGCGGCGCAGGCGATCGTGCGTGAAGGGTTCAAGCAGCCCCATGAGACATTCGCAACCAATGTGATGGGCACGGTGGCCGTGCTGGAGGCGGCCCGGCGGGTGCCGGGCGTCGAGGCGGTGGTCGTCGTGACCAGCGACAAGGTCTATGACAACCAGGGCTCCGTCTGGGGCTACCGCGAGAATGATCCGCTGGGCGGGCACGAGCCCTACGGCACCAGCAAGGCGGCGGCCGAAATGGCGGTGATGGCCTACCGCTCGGCGGGCTTTCACAAGGCCGCGGGCTCGCCCAACCGCCCCGCCATCGCCGCGGCGCGCGCCGGCAACGTGATCGGCGGCGGTGACTGGGCGCGCGATCGGCTGATCCCCGATTTCGTGCGCGCCATCGCCGCGAGGCGCGATCAGGAGATCCGCCAGCCGCGCGCCACCCGCCCCTGGCAGCATGTGCTGGAGCCCCTCGGGGGCTATCTCATGCTGGCCGCGGCACTCCTCGAAGATGCCGCGGCCGCGCCGGCGGCGTTGAATTTCGGGCCCGGCGAGCCCTCGGCCCCGAATGTGGAAGAGGTGGCGCGCGCCTTCCTCGATCACATGAAACCGGCGCATACCCGCCTCATCGTGAACGAGGTGAAAGACAGCGGGGAAGCCCGCGCGCTCAGGGTCGATTCAAGCCTGGCCGAAGCGCGGCTCGGCTGGCGCCCCTGCTGGAGCGCGATGCGCGCCATCGAGGAAACCGCGCGCTGGTATGAAGCCCATCTGCGCGGCGGAGAAGACATGCGCGCCATCTCGCAGGCCCAGCTCACGCGCTACCGCGCTGAAAGTCCGGTAGCCGCCTTGCGGTGAATGGGGGTGAATGGGCCTTCCTTCGTCAGGGCTATGCGGGTTGCAGGATGCTGGGGGGCGTGTGGGGTGCAAGGCTGAACCGGCATCTCACCCCCCCACGACCTCCTGAAACTCCCGCCACTCCCTGGCGCTCATGCCGCTTGTTTCCTCGGTCACTTTCTCGCCCTTCAGCATCCGGCGGATGCAGTCGAGCGCCTGGGCCGAGAGCGTGACGCCGCCCATGCGGTAATCCTCGAAGGCCTTCCAGGCGGCGGGCACCCAATCGGCCACCACGCGGGCGATCGCCTCGGCATAGACGCGGATTTCGTATTGCGCATGGGAATCGGCGCGCAGGCGCAGGAAGTGGAAGAGATTGTGCAGATCCACCTTCCAGTACCATTGCGTGTAGATGTTCATCGGCAGGTTCATCCGCGCCAGCTCGCGCGCGAGCCCCTGCTTGCCCTCCTCCGAGATCATCTCCTCGTAATGGTCATAGCAGCGCGCGGCGTCGGATTTCAGGATCTCGAGCACCCGCGCGGCCTCGGCGTCCGAAAGGGGCGCGCCGCGGCCCTGGTTGTTGATGCTGGATTGCGCCGCCAGCGCCGCGCGCTCGGGGATGTAGAACTCGCGATCGAGGATCGAGTAGCGGGCCGAATATTCATTGACGTTCGCGGTGCGGTGGCGGATCCACTGGCGGGCCACGAAAACCGGCAGCTTGACGTGGAATTTCACCTCGCACATTTCGAAGGGCGTGCTGTGCCAATGGCGCATCAGGTAGCGGATCAGGCCCTCGTCGTTCTGCACCGATTTCGTGCCCTTGCCGTAGGAAACCCGCGCCGCCTGGCAGATGGCGCCGTCATCGCCCATGTAGTCGATCAGGCGGATGAAGCCGTGATCGAGCACCTCGTGGACCTTGTAGAGATGCTTCTCCGCCCCCTCGCTGACGGTGCGCAGGGTCGGGCGCGGGGTGGCGCGCTGCGCCTCGATTTCGGCGATCTGTTCGGGCGTAAGCGGCATGGCGGCATCCTTTCCGGCACTGGCGAGTCGCTCCATACTATATATGGAGGGAAGGGCGCACGAAACCGCCAGATGAGGGGGAATTGCCGCAGCAAGCAATCAATCCGCCCGGCGCCCGGCATTGCCGCTTGCCCGCACCGGCCCCGCATGAAATGCTGATGCCGGGATATCAGGAGGGAAAGAGATGAAAATCCGCTACCTGCATACGATGGTCCGCGTGCTCGATCTGGAAAAATCCATGGCCTTCTATGAGCTTCTCGGGCTCAGGGTCATCCGGCGCAAGGATTTCGAGGCCGGGCGTTTCACCCTCGTTTTCATGGCCCCCGAGGGCCAGGAGGAATGCCCGATCGAGCTTACCTGGAACTGGGACGGCGATCCCGGCCTGCCGTCGGACTGCCGCAACTTCGGCCATATCGCCTATGGCGTGGAAAACATCTACGAGATCTGCCAGCATTTGATGGACAACGGCGTTACCATCAACCGCCCGCCGCGCGATGGGCGCATGGCCTTCGTGCGCAGCCCCGACAACATCTCCATCGAGCTGTTGCAGATGGGCGAGCCGCTGCCGCCGCAGGAACCCTGGGCCAGCATGGAAAACACCGGCCACTGGTAGCGAAATGCCTGCCACCGGCAGGGAAATGCCAGATATGCGCCGCACCCCGCCTCGGCTGATCGAAACATCCGGGCATGGCCGCTCGCCGTTTGGCAGCCCTAGCG
>JALVEX010000121.1 GCA_027030435.1 Paracoccaceae bacterium | reverse complement strand
GGCGAGCATCAGGTGATTGTCGGTGCCGCCAGAGACGATATCGATCCCGCCCTTCATCAGCTGATCGGCCATGGCCCTGGCGTTCTTCACCACCTGCGCGGCATACTCCCTGAATTCAGGGCGCAGAGCCTCGCCGAAGGCCACCGCCTTGGCGGCGATCACGTGCATGAGCGGGCCACCCTGAAGGCCGGGGAACACGGCGGAATTGATCTTCTTGGCGATGTCTGCGTCATTCGTCAGCACCATGCCGCCACGGGGCCCTCGCAGGGATTTGTGGGTGGTGGTGGTGACGACATGCGCATGCGGCAGCGGCGAAGGGTGCTGCCCCCCGGCCACGAGACCGGCGATATGGGCCATGTCCACCATCAGATATGCGCCGATCTCGTCGGCGATCCTGCGGAAGGCTTCCCAATCCCAGGTGCGGGAATAGGCGGTGCCGCCGGCAAGGATCAGCTTCGGCCTGTGCTCGAGCGCCTTTTCACGGACTTCGTCCATGTCGAGCATCTGATCCTGCTCGCGAACGCCGTAGGAAACGACATTGAACCATTTGCCCGACATGTTCACGGGCGAGCCATGCGTGAGGTGGCCGCCGGAATTCAGATCAAGCCCCATGAAGGTATCGCCCGGCTGAAGAAGCGCGAGGAACACGGCCTGATTCATCTGGCTGCCGGAATTGGGCTGCACATTGGCGAATTCGCAGCCGAAAAGCTCTTTCGCGCGTTCGATGGCAAGGGTTTCCACCTCGTCCACATACTGGCATCCGCCATAGTAGCGCCGGCCCGGGTAGCCTTCGGCGTATTTGTTGGTGAGCACGGTGCCCTGGGCCTCCATAACCGCCCTGGAGACGATGTTCTCGCTGGCGATCAGCTCGATCTCCTCGCGCTGGCGCTGGAGCTCCTTCACGATCGGCGCGAAAACCTCGGCGTCACGTTCGGCAAGGGGCTGGGTGAAAAAGCCGGGATCTCTGGTGCTGGTCATGCGGGCATCTCCTTGGCGTGATTCCTTGGCGCCTCATAGACCATCCGCGCCCCCTCGGGAAGCGGCGAAAACGGCGCATTCAGGCATATCGACGGCAAGGTGCGGGAATTTCCGCCTTGTTTTTCAGGGTTCTTCGGGCAATGACTGCGGTAGCCCGAAGGAAAGCACATGAAAACACCGGAAAAGATCGCCTTCACGGCCTCCGAATATCCGCCCGCCCGGGAGGCGCTGGTGCAGCTCACCGGGCGCTACGGCAACGTGCCCCCGCAGGAGGCCGACGTGATCGTGGCGCTCGGCGGTGACGGCTTCATGCTGCACACGCTCCACGCCACGCAGGATCTCGACATCCCCGTTTACGGGATGAACAGGGGCACTGTCGGATTTCTCATGAACGCCTATCGCGAGGATGATCTGCCCGAGCGCCTCGCAAGGGCCGAAGAGGCCGTGCTCAACCCGCTGCGGATGAAGGCGCAAACGGTGAATGGCGAGCAGCACACGGCTCTGGCGATCAACGAGGTTTCGCTTCTGCGCGCGGGGCCGCAGGCCGCAAAGCTCAGGATCACGGTGGATGACAAGGTGCGTCTTGACGAGCTCGTGGCCGATGGCGTGATGCTGGCCACGCCGGCCGGCTCCACCGCCTACAACTATTCCGCCCACGGCCCGATCCTTCCGATCGGATCGGATGTGCTGGCGCTTACCGCTGTCGCTCCCTTCCGGCCGCGGCGCTGGCGCGGCGCCCTGCTGCCGAAAACGGCAAGGGTGCGCTTTGACGTGCTCGAGCATGAAAAGCGCCCCATCATGGCCGAGGCCGACGGGCGGGCGGTGAAGGATGTGAAATGGGTGGAGGTGCATTCCGATCCCGAAACCCGCCACCGCATCCTTTTCGATCCTGGCCACGGGCTTGAAGAAAGGCTGATCCTGGAGCAGTTCGCCTGAGGGAGGGCAGATCCGGGCAGCAATACTGATTCAGAAGATCACGCCGCTTTCCTATTCTCCGCAGATCCCTTGCAGGCTTACCCAATCGTCATCCCCGAGCACCGGCCTGCCGCCTTCGCGGTATGGATCGGCTTCGATCAGGGGCAGGGTCGTTTCGCCGGTGATATCGAGGGAGAGCGCATAGGGTGTACTTGAAAAGCCGCGTGCCTCGAATGCCGGCAGAAGCATGCCCGGCGGGAGTGGCTCCGGCTCTTCGGGCAGAACCTCCTCGCCATAGCGGGCCAGTGCGGCGGGGTCGAGATTGCCTGTCGTCAGCAGGCGCAGAGTGGCGCGGATGCCGAGGCGTTCGAGCATGGCTTCGAGCGGATCACGGCTGCGCGCGCGCAGCAGCTCGGCCAGTACATGGCCCGCCGGCACGCGGGGATCATCATAATCCTCGACCAGCGAGCGATTGATGAGGATCATGCCGCCCGGAAGATGCGCCGTGCGTGCCACCCCATCGGGGAGCACCACGAGGCGGGGCGGCTTTTCACCATTGCTCACGAGCCGGTGCGCCAGCCTTTCCAGCGCCAGCCGCCCGCCCGGAGTTTGGCAGGGCTTGCCGCTCACCCGCACGATGGCCGCAAGCAGATCGGCGCCGATCCCGGCCCTCTTTGCCGGCGGCACGACAGCCGCCGTCTTGCGGATCAGGGCATCGGGGAGCCAGAAAACGGCAAGGCCGAGGAGCAGGGCGAGGATGGCGGTGATGACGATCCGGCGCAGTTTGCCGGGGCGGGGGCGGGCGCGGCGAACGGCCGCGCGCACCTTCTCGATTGCCCCGATCATCTCGCCATCCTCGATCTCGAGTGTTTCGCTCCCTTCGGCATCGGGCGCGAAAAGGGCGGGGCGTTTGCCGGGGTTTATGCGCTCCACTGCCGCGAGCGACCAATGGCCAAGCGCGCGCCCGCTCTTGTCGGAAAGAACGAGCGTGGCCTTGCCGAAGGAAACGATCACCTCGCGCCGCTGCGGCGGGCGCGGCTCTCCGCCTTCCGGCGCCTGGGCGGGATCGGCAGGCGGCTGCCACAGGCCGATGCTTTCGAGCCTCTGATATTTCTTCAATGCGGTCATGTTGTCAGCGGGGCCTGCTCGTGCGCCTCATTTGCAGGCCACGATAGCGTAAGCACCCCGCCGCAACAAGAATCCCCGGATGATCACAGATCTTTCGCGATCTTCCGCAGTTCGAATTTCTGGATCTTGCCGGTGGAGGTTTTCGGCAATTCCTGAAACACCACCTTCTTCGGCGTCTTGAAGCCGGCAAGGCGGGAGCGGGCGAATTTGATGAGTTCCTCTTCCGTGGCTTCCCGGCCCGGCTTCAGCTCCACGAAGGCGCAGGGCACCTCGCCCCATTTCTCATCGGGTTTCGCAACCACCGCGCAGATGCTGACGGCCGGATGGTGCATCAGCGCCCCCTCCACCTCGACGGAGCTTACGTTCTCGCCACCCGAGATGATGATATCCTTCGAGCGATCGGTGATCTTGATGTAGCCATCCGGGTGCTGATAGGCGATGTCGCCCGAGTGGAAATAGCCGCCGCGGAAGGCCTCGGCGGTGGCTTCCGGGTTCTTCAGATAGCCCTTCATCACCGAATTGCCGCGGATCATGATCTCGCCCGTGGTTTCGCCGTCCATCGGCACCTGCTGCATGGTTTCGGGGTCCATCACCGTGATATGCTCCATCATCGGCATGGCCACCCCGGTGCGCCCCTTGATGGCGTAGCGCTCTTCCTCCGGGAGATCATCCCATTTCTCCCCCTGCCAGATACATTGCACCACGGCGCCGTAGGTTTCCGTCAGGCCATAGACCTGGGTGACATGGAAGCCCAGCGGCTCGATCGCCTGAAGGATCGCCACCGGGGGCGGTGCGCCGGCGGTGAACACCTCGACGATGTGATCGAATGCGCGGCGGTCGGAATCATCGGCGTTGATGATCATGTTGAGCACGATCGGCGCGGCGCCGAAATGGGTCACGCCCTCGTCGGCGATGGCATCGTAGATGTTCTTCGCGGTGATGTCGCGGATGCAGACGAAGGTGCCGCCCACGAAGGGCATCATCCAGATGTGATTCCAGTTGTTGCAGTGGAAAAGCGGCACGATGCCGAGGTAGCGGGCCTTGTCGCCCACCGGCCAGCTGACGGCGCTGCCCATGGCCATGAGATAAGCTCCGCGGTGGTGATAGACGACGCCCTTGGGCCGCCCGGTGGTGCCGGAGGTGTAGTTGAGGGCCATGCTCTCCCATTCATCCTCGGGCATCAGCCATTCGAAATCGGGATCGCCGGAGGCCATGAAATCGGCGTAGGTGGCATGGGCGCCGCTGGCGGGGTAGCCGGCGGCCTCGTCGGGCACCTCTATGATCTCCGGGGCCTCGCCCTCCATGCGCGCGATGGCCTCTATTGCGAGGGGCAGGAACTGGGTATCCACCATCAGCATCTTCGCGCCGCCGTGATCGAGGATATAGGCAACCGTATCGGGATCGAGGCGGGTGTTGATGGTGTTGAGTACCGCGCCTGCAGCCGGCACGCCGTAATGGGCCACGGCCTGGGCGGGGATGTTTGGCATGATGGTGGCGACGACATCGCCGGGCCTGATCCCGCGCCGGGCGAGAGCCGAGGCCATGCGGGAGGCATCGGCCTTGAGATCGGCATAGGAGAGGCGGGTATCGCCATAGACCACCGCCTCGCGGTCGGGCCAGATCAGGGCCGCGCGCTTCAGGGGCGAAAGCGGCGTGAGCGGCACGTAATTGGCGGCGCATTTCTCAAGCCCGGTTTCATCAGCCATCCAGCCCATGTGATCCCTCCCGTTTTCCTGATGGAGTCGCGTTTCGTTGCACAAGCAATGTTTAAGAGGGATCGGCGCGCGAATGCAAATGCTTATCGGCTCTGGCCTTGGCCGCGAGGGCGGTTTAGCCTTGGGCGCATGATCATCTCACGCGGGCGGCGCTACATCTTCGTGCATATCCCGAAAACCGGTGGCACCTCGCTGGCGCTGGCGCTGGAGGGGCGGGCGATGAAGGATGATATCCTGATCGGCGATACCCCGAAGGCCAGACGGCGGCGAAAGCGCCTGAAGGGCGTGCGCAGCGCCGGGCGCCTGTGGAAGCATTCGCGCCTGACGGATATCTATGGCCTTGTTGCGCCCGATGAAATCCAGCGCTTCTTCGTGTTCACGCTGGTGCGCAACCCGTGGGACAGGCTGGTGAGCTATTACCACTGGCTCAGGGCGCAGGAATTCGAACATCCGGCGGTGGCGATTGCGAAGGCGCATGATTTCAGCGCCTTCCTCAATCATGAGCACACATGCGCCACGATCCGGGGTGCGCCCTATGGGCATTACGTGCGCGATCGCTCGGGCAAGGAGCGCTGCGATCTCTTCATCCGCCTTGAGCATCTGCCGGAGGACATGGCGCCGCTCGAGCGTCATCTCGGGTTTCGCATCGGGCCGCTCGGGCGGGTGAATGCCTCTGATCGGCCAGCCGATTACCGGGCCTGCTACAGCGAGGCCGATGCGGCGCTCGTTGCACGGATCTGCGGCGCGGACATCGCCCGTTTCGGCTATCATTTCGAGGATGGCCCGATCCCCCCCGATGCCGCCTGCGCCCTTCGGCAGGGGTGATTCGCCGCCCCTTTTTCGCCACCTCGCCGCACGTTTTCGGGCCGTCATGGTTAAGCCGGGGTTAAGCCGCGTTCGCAATTGGCGGAAGGCCTGGATTCGGCGCTTCGGATTGTTTCCCTCTGGGTAACACTGACACGCCTTTGTCTTGAGCCTGACCAAATGAAGGCAAAGTTTCGCCGCCTGATTGTCGTGGTTGGCGGGCCGCCGAGCCCGCGCAAATGCCAGGAAACGGGATCGCGAAAGGAGCTGGAAAGATGATTGCGGAACTCAAGGGCGCAGAGACGAACACGGCGGAAATGCAAGACGGCCACCGGGCGGAAGAGAAGGGCATCGCCCTCTCCGAAATCCTCGCAAGGCCCCTTGGCGGGCTGGTGAGCGGAACGCTCGTTGAAAGCGACGGCGGGTGGTGTCCGATCGAGGAAATCCGCCCCGGCATGGGGGTGATGACGCTGGATGGCGGCTTTCGCGAGCCGCACGAAATCCGGCGCTGCGAAATCCCCGCCCATGCCAATGCAGCACACGGTATGCTGCATGTGCCTCCGGGTGCGCTGGACAATTGTTCAGAGGTAAAACTCCATGACGATCAACTTGTTATGATCGAACACCCGGTGATCGAATCCTATACGGGCGAGCCGATGGGGCTTTTTGAAGCGCGAATGCTCGAAGGATTTCGCGGTATTCGGCGGGTGCATGAAACATGCCGCATCGCGACCTACGGGCTGGTGTTCGATGATGAAGAGATCGTGTATGCCAACAGCGGCATTCTTATGCATTGCCCGGGCAAGGCCGGCGGTGGCGACGGCTTCTTCCAGAGGCTCGGCCGGGTTCAGGCCGGGGCGCTTCTGAAACGGATTGGCGAGATGGATGAAGAGGCGCGGCAGGGGGGCTTCGGGGCCTGGCCTCTGGTTGCCTGAAAGGCGGTGCCGGGGGCGGATCCCGGCATGAAGGTCCGATGCGGGAGATGGGAAGGCAGGTGGATCGGACTGTTGATCGCCCGATGACAATTAACGGAAACGCAATAAGCCGAAGAGGGGGCCGCCGGCCCCCTCTTGCCCGTTCCGGGCAATTCACCCCCGGGAGTATTTCATCCCAAGATGAAGATGCGATTATACCGTGCCTTCAGGCCGCTTTCTTCTGATCTGTGAAGCGCCCGTAGAAGGTTTCGCCCTTTTCGGCCAGTTCACGCAGAAGCGCGGGAGCCTTGAAGCGGGGGCCGTATTCCTGCTCGAGGTGATCGCAGATCTCGACCGCCCTGCCGGCGCCGATCATGTCGAGCCAGGAGAAGGGGCCGCCGGACCAGGGGGCGAAGCCCCAGCCCAGGATGGCACCCACATCGCCTTCGCGGATATCCTCGAGCACGCCTTCCTCGAAGGCGCGTACGGCCTCGAGCACCTGTGCCATCAGCAGGCGGTGCTGGACTTCATGCACATCGGGCTGATCTTCGGCAGGGGGGAATTTTTCCGCGAGCCCCTCCCAGAGGCCGAGGCGCTTGCCCTTTTCGTCATAGGCATAGAAGCCCGCTTTCGCCTTGCGGCCAAGGCGGCCCTGATCGGCCATCCAGAAGAGCACCTCATCCACATCGCCATCGGGATAGGCATCGCCCATGGCGGCCCTGGTGGCCCTGGCGATCTTCACGCCGAGATCGATCGAGGTTTCGTCCACCAGCTGAAGGGGGCCGAGCGGCATGCCCACGAGCTTGGCCGCGTTTTCCACCAGCGCGGGCTTTACGCCCTCCTTCACCATGCGGATGCCTTCGTTGATATAGGGGATGATGCAGCGGTTGGCGTAGAAGAAGCGCGCATCGTTGACGACGATCGGGGTTTTCCTGATCTGGCGCACATAATCGAGCGCTTTCGCGACCGCGCGCGGGCCTGTCTCCTTGCCCTTGATGATCTCGACCAGAAGCATCTTCTCGACCGGCGAGAAGAAATGGATGCCGATGAAATTCTCCGGCCGGCTGCTGGCTTTCGCAAGCTCGCTGATCGGCAGGGTGGAGGTGTTGGTGGCAAAGATGCAATCCTCGCCCACCACGGCTTCCACCTTCTTCACCACTTCGGCCTTGATGGCGGGATCCTCGAACACCGCCTCGATCACCAGATCGGCCCCCTTGAGAACGGCGTAATCGGTGGTCGCGGTGATGCGCGAGAGCACCTCTTCCTTCTTCGCCGGGGTGGCCTTGCCGCGCTTGATGCCCTTGTCCATGTAATCGGCGGTGTAGGCCTTGCCGCGATCGGCCGCCTCCTGGCTCTGATCGATCAACACCACCTCGATGCCGTTCATGGCGGAGACGAGCGCTATGCCCGCGCCCATCATGCCGGCGCCGATCACGCCGAGTTTCTTCACCTGCTGGGGCGGGATGTCCTTCGGGCGCACCGCGCCTTTCTCGAGCGCTTCCTTGTTGATGAAGAGCGATCGGATCATGGCGCTTGAGGAAGGATTCATCAGAAGATTTGTGAACCAGCGGGCCTCGATGCGGATGGCGGTATCGAAGGGCACCAGCGCGCCTTCATAGACGGCCGAGAGCAGGGCCTTGGGCGCGGGATAGACGCCCATTGTCTTGCCGTTCACCATGGCGTTGGCGCCGACGAAGGTCATGTAGCCGGCTGGGTGGTAGGGATCGCCGCCGGGCATCTTGTAGCCTTTCTGATCCCAGGGCTTGACGATGTCGGCGTCCTTGGCGTTCAGCACCCATTCCCTGGCGCGATCCATCAGCTCTTCGGGGGGCACGACCTCATCCACCACGCCTGCGGATTTGGCGCGCTTGGGGTCGTTGAGCTTGCCTTCCAAGAGCAGTTGCGAGGCGCCCATCACGCCGAGCTTGCGCACGAGGCGGGTGGTGCCGCCGCCGCCGGGGAAGATGCCGACCATGATCTCCGGCAGGCCGATCTTCGCCTTCGGATTGTCGGCGGCGAAGATGCGGTGGGTGGCGAGCGGCAGTTCGAGGCCGATGCCGAGCGCGGTGCCGGGAAGTGCTGCGGCGATCGGCTTGCCGCCCTTGTTGGTTTTCGGGTCCATGCCGGCGCGTTCGATCTTGCGTAGGATGGCGTGCATCTTCATCACGCCATCGAATATGCCCTTGGCCGGGTTTTCCCCGCCCCTTTCCTTCATCCCGGCGATGATGTTGAGATCCATGCCGCCGGCGAAGCTTTCCTTGCCCGAGGTGATGACGACGCCCTTCACCGCATCATCGGCGAGCGCCTTGTCGATGCATTCCTCGAGCTCGGCGAAGCCCTCGAGCGACATCACGTTCATCGATTTGTCGGGAACGTCCCAGGTGATGATGGCAACGCCGTCCTGGTCCACTTCGTATTTGAAATCCTTCATTCCTTCTCTCCCTCATAGGGTGTGCCGTCACGCCGGGTGAAACGGGCCTTGCCGGCCTCGATCTCCACCATCAGATCGACATCGCTGTAGGTTGCAACTTCACGGGGGGCGCGGGTGCCGATCACCAGAAAGCGCGCCTCCTCATCGGTTTGGTTGATGAAATGGTGGCCGTTGGGATCGCCCGCCGGGAAGGCGGCGCAATCACCGGGGTGCATTTCGTGCGCGCCCGCGTCATCCACCAGCGTGCAGGTGCCTTGGGTGACCATCACGAATTCATCCTCATGCCGGTGCCAGTGGCGCAAGGAGGATTTCGCGCCGGGCTGGAGGATCACCAGATTGGCGCCGAACTGCGTGAGGCCTCCGGCATCGCCGAGGCGCAGGGAAGAGCGCCCGGCCACCTCCTGATCGTAGGGCGGGGGGTAGATCGTGCCGGTCTTGAGCGGCACTTTCTCCATGTCGATCACCGGCATTGGTCAGACCCTTTCGATGATCGTGGCCACGCCCATGCCCGAGGCGATGCACAGGGTGGTGAGGCCCACTTCCTTGTCCTGGCGCTCGAGCTCGTCCAGAAGGGTGCCGATGATCATCGCGCCGGTGGCGCCGAGCGGGTGGCCCATGGCGATGGCGCCACCGTTTACGTTGACGATCGCGGGATCCACATCGAAGGCCTGCAGGAAACGCAGCACCACGGCGGCGAAGGCCTCGTTCACCTCGAAGAGATCGATATCGCCGATCTCCATGCCGTTGTCCTTCAGGATCTTTTCGGTCACCGGCACGGGGCCTGTGAGCATGATCGTGGGCTCGGTGCCGATCTTGGCGGTGGCGCGGATGCGGGCGCGGGGCGTGAGGCCATGGGCCTCGCCGAATTCCCTGCTGCCGATCAGGATCGCCGCCGCGCCATCGACGATGCCGGAGCTGTTGCCGGCGTGATGGACGTGATTGATGCGCTCGAACTCGGGGTATTTCATCAGCGCGACCTTGTCGAAGCCCGGCATCACTTCGCCCATCTCCTTGAAGCTCGGCTTAAGAGCGCCGAGGCTCTGCATGTCGGTGCCGGGGCGCATGAACTCATCGTGATCGAGGATCGGCAGGCCGTTCTGATCCTTCACGGTGATGATGGATTTCCTGAATCGCCCCTCATCCCAGGCGATCTTGGCGCGGCGCTGGCTTTCCACCGCGAGCGCATCCACATCCTCGCGCGAAAAGCCGTATTTCGTGGCGATGAGATCGGCGGCGATGCCCTGAGGCACGAAATAATGCTCCATCGCGAGCGTGGGATCGACGGCGATGGCCGCTCCGTCCGAACCCATGGGCACGCGGCTCATCATCTCCACCCCGCCGGCAATATAGGCTTCGCCCGCGCCGGCCTTGACCTGATTGGCGGCCAGGTTCGCGGCCTCCATGCCCGAGGCGCAGAAGCGGTTGATCGAAAGGCCGGGGATGCTCTCGTCGAGATCGGACGCGATCACCACCGAGCGCGCAAGGCAGCCGCCCTGCTCCTTCACCTGGGTGACATTGCCCCAGATCACATCCTCGACGGCATGGCCCTCGAGATCGTTGCGCGCCTTGAGGGCGTTCAGCACCTCGGTGGAGAGGCGCACGGCCGTCACTTCATGCAGCGAGCCATCCTTGCGGCCCTTGCCGCGCGGGCTGCGCACGGCATCGTAGATATAGGCTTCTTTCATTTTCCGTTCCTCTCTGTCAGGCCCGGTCGGCAGGGCTGCCGGGCATAAGGTCATAGGGGTGTTTCCAGCCGGGTGTTTCGCTGATGCGATCGAGCCAGGCATCGATATGGGGCCATTCGGCGCGATCAAATCCGAAGGGCTCGGGATAGTAGAGATAGCCACAGCAGGATATGTCGGCGGCCGAAATCTTATCCCCCACCAGCCACTCGCGATCGGAGAGCGCGTTTTCCAGCGTCTTGAAGGCGGCACGCATGCGCCCCTGAAAGAAGCGGATCACTTCCTGAGGGCGCTTCTCCTCGGGGAGGAAATTCATCAGGAAACGGGTCGTGCCGGCCTGCCCCGACATCTTGTGGTTGTCCCACAGAACCCAGCGCCAGATTTCGCGCCGCTCTTCGGGAGTATTGCCGCCGAGCTTGCCGGTCTGCTCGATCACCCAATCCTGAATGGCGCCGGACTGGGAGAGCCGCATATCGCCGGCTTCCAGCAGGGGCACTTCGCCCATGGGATTTTTCGCAAGATATTCCGGGCTGCGCGCCTCGCCATTGAAGAAATCGACAAATACGGGCTCCCAATCGAGCCCGGCCAGTTCAAGCGCCAGCGCTGCCTTGTAGGCATTTCCGCTTTCGCCGAAGCAGTAGAGCTTCACTGTCATCGGATACCTCCTTGCGCATGGAAAGCCGGGGGCTCTGCCCCCGGACCCCCGGAGTATTTTCGCCAAGATGAACGCAATGGGCTTTCACGATTTCTTAAGGATGAATCGGCAGGATCCTCCTTGCGGAACAGGCTGGAGAGCCGATGGCCGCCCAAGGTGAAGCTCAGCTTCCGGGCCCCGCCCAGCACCGGGACAATCGCCGGACGGGGCGGGGCCTTTACGCAGGGCCTGTCTTCATCTTGGCCCAAATACTCCCGCCGGAGGCGATCCGGCATTTCCTCCAGTACCGCTCTCACCGTTTTCTGGCCTCCAGCTCGGAATTGAAGATGCGCAGGCGGTGGGAGAAGGTATCCTGATCGATCACGCTGTCGAAATGCTCGAACAGGAAGGAAAGCGCCTCGCCCTCGTCCAGCCCGGCTTCCTGCGCGAAACGGCGCAGGCGGCGGTAGGCGTCTTCCGTCATGGCGATGGGGAAGCGGCGGGTCAGGCGGAAGCGTTTGGGCATGAGCTTTCCTTCCGGTTTGTCCGTGGTGCGATCAGAACTGATCCTCGGGCAGGCTCATCACCGGGTCCGCGCCGGACTGGATGCGTGCGAGGTGGGTGCGCGTCATCGGCAGCTGGCGGGCCATGTAATAGCGCCCCGTAGTGATCTTGCTTTTGTAGAAATCGGCGTTGCCCGTGCCGGCTTCAAGGGCTTCATGCGCGGCTTTCGCCATTCTGGCCCACATCAGGCCCAGCACGGTATGGCCGAAAAGATGCATGAAATCGTAGGAGCCGGCGAGGGCCGCGTTCGGATTCTGCATGCCGTTCTGCATGAAGAACATGCCGGCGGCCTGGAGATCCTTGCTCGCGGCCTTGAGGGGCTCGAGGAAATCATCCTTCAGCGCCTCGTTGCCTTCGTTTTCCTTGATGAAGCCCTTCACCATCTCGAAGAAGGCCATGATGTGCTTGCCGCCGTCCTGGGCGAGCTTGCGGCCCACGAGATCAAGCGCCTGGATGCCGTTGGCGCCCTCGTAGATCATGGTGATGCGCGCATCGCGCACGAACTGGGGCATGCCGGTTTCCTCGATGTAACCGTGGCCGCCGTAGATCTGCTGGGCCTGCACCGTCATGTCGAAGCCGCGATCGGTGAGGAAGCCCTTGATCACGGGGGTGATGAGGCTGATCAGGCCCTCGGCATCCTTGTCGCCCAGCTTGTGGCCGCGATCGATGAGATTGGCGCCCCAATAGACAAGCGCGCGCGCGGCTTCGATGAAGCTCTTCTGATCCATCAGCGAGCGGCGCACATCCGGGTGCACGATGATCGGATCGGCGGGGCCTTCAGGATTGGCCGGACCGGTGACGGCGCGCCCCTGAAGGCGCTCGCGGGCATATGAGACGGCGTTCTGATAGGCCGCCTCCGCCTCCGCATAGCCCTGAAGGCCGACGCCCATGCGCGCTTCGTTCATCATGGTGAACATGGCGCGCATGCCCTTGTTTTCCTCACCCAGAAGATAGCCGGTGGCGCCGTAGTAATTCATCACGCAGGTGGAATTGCCATGAATTCCCATCTTTTCCTCGAGCTTGCCGACGCTGACGCCGTTGCGCTCGCCAAGCGTGCCATCCTCGTTCACCTTGATCTTGGGCACGATGAAGAGCGAGATACCCTTGGTGCCCGCGGGTGCGCCGGGGATGCGGGCGAGCACGAGGTGGATCACGTTTTCGGTGAGATCCTGATCGCCGGCGGATATGAAGATCTTGGTGCCGGTGATCTTGTAGGAGCCATCCTCCTGCGGCTCGGCCCTGGTGCGCAGCAGGCCGAGATCGGTGCCGCAATGGGGCTCGGTCAGGTTCATCGTGCCGCCCCATTCGCAGGTGACCATCTTCGGCAGGAAGAGGCGCTTCTGCTCATCCGTGCCATGGGCGTGGATGGTGGAATAGGCGCCATGGGTGAGGCCCTGATACATGTTGAAGGCCATGTTGGCGGAAACGAACATCTCGTTCACGGCCGTGTTCAGGATATAGGGCATGCCCTGGCCGCCGTATTCAGGATCGCAGTCAAGGGCCGTCCAGCCGCCTTCGCGCATCTGCCCGAAAGCCTCCCTGAAGCCGGTGGGGGTGCGCACCACGCCGTTTTCAAGCCGGCAGCCTTCGCGATCGCCGACCATGTTGAGCGGCGCGAGCACATCGCTCGAGATCTTGCCCGCCTCCTCTAGAACCGCCCTTGTGAAATCGGGCTCGAGTTCGTCATATCCCGGCACGTCGCTCCGGCTCACATCGAGCACTTCATGGAGCAGGAACTGCATGTCATCGACGGGGGCGGTATAGCTCGGCATTTTCGGTTTTCTCCCTGGCTCTTCATCCTACGCCAATGCTGGCGGCATTCCGGTGACAATTCCGTGTTCAGGCGGCTGATGTCAGGCGGCGGAACTGACGCTGGCGCTCTTCCTCATCCGCGCAAGCTCCTTTTCCCCTTCCACGAGCTGGGCCTTCAGC
>JALVEX010000120.1 GCA_027030435.1 Paracoccaceae bacterium | reverse complement strand
GCGCGCGCTTCCGGCGGGCGCAGGAGAAGCACCCGCGCCGCCGCCGTCACGTCGCCGTGCAGGATGGCGCGCATCCCGCTACACCGAAGGCGGCGTAAACTGCTGCATGTGGATCGCAAGGCGCAGCGTGCCGCCCGCGAAATCGCCGCCATTGGCGGTGAGCAGCAGGGCCGTATCGGCGTAATAGGTGAGCGGCGAGCCCGACATGCCGATCACCCAGCTGCCGGCGGAAAGGCCGAGCCCGCTCGCATAGCGCACAGGGTCGGCGGCCACGCCGAGGCTCCAGTCGGTGAGCGTGCCGGTGATGTCGGCGATGATGCGCCCGGTGACGGCGGTGACGGAAGCATATTGCGGGATCTGCAGCGAAGTGGTGTTGGTGGTGCCGGCCGTGAACACATGATCGGCCTCGATGATCTTCGTCTCGCTCTTCGCGCCATTGGGGGATTGGGCGGCGCCGTCGGGGACGAAGGCGCTGCCGTCATGGATCACCGCCAGCGCCTCGTCGGCCACATAGCCCCGCCAGCCGGCCTGCGGCGCAAGGAATACCCAGCCGCCGTTGCTGGCGATCGCGAGCTTGCCGTCCTGCCCCGCCCAGGCGTTCACGCTGCCCGCCGGCAGCATGTAAACGGTGCCGTCGGCGGCTGTGGGCGGCGGCGTCGTGGTGCTCTGCGATTGCATCACCAGCTGCGCCAGGCCGTCGAGGCGCACCAGCGCCTCGTTCACCGTCACGTGCTTCTGCGCCTGCGCCGGTTGCAGGAGCGGCAGCTTGAGTTGGGATGTGTCAGTCATTGATGATGATCCTCCTGAAGGGCCCGGGGCCGTAGCTCTGGGAAATCTGGGCGATGTCGATGCTGTAGGGCAGGCTGACGGCGTCGGCGGCCTGATCGGCGGCGCTGTATATCCATTGCGGGCCGGTGGTGGTGGCCTCGCGCACCAGCACCCCGCCGGCCGCGATCACCCGCACGAGATAGCGCTCGCTTTCCTCGCCAAGCGGCACCTCCACCGATTGCCAGCTGTCGCCGTCGATGCGGGTGCGGCGGATCCAGCGCAGCGCGAGATCTCCCGCCCCGTCGCGGCTGGCGCGCAGATGCACCGGCGCATAGGGCCTGAGGCCGTTGCCCGCGAAGGCCTCGATCCGGTGCACATAGCTCGGATCGTCATAGGCGCGCCCGGCCGGGCCGATGCGGTAGTGGCGGGCGAGGCCGCGGGCGGAAAGCGCAAGCTCGATCTGTTCGGGCAGGCCGTCGAGCAGCACGAAGAAGCTGCCCGCCGGCCACTCCGCGGGCATCAGCGCATCGCTCCCCGCCTGCCCGCGCAGCCGGTCGGTCAGCTCATAGGTATCGGGCGCCACAAGCGCCGCGCCGGCAAACTGGAACACCTCCCAGTTGCCCGCCGTGCCATCGCCGATCGCGGCGAGATTGGCGCCGTTCAGCAGATCCTCCCAGGCCACCGAGGAAAGCGCGCCGGAGGTGAGCTTCACCCGAAGCGGCGCGCCGCGATCGCGCAGGCCCGGGCGGGCGGCGGGCAGGATGCTTTCCGTGGTGCCGATCACCGAGGCCGCGCCGATCAGCCGGTTGATCTGATAGCCGCTGTCGGAAGGCGACGAATAGACGGCGACGCTCCCCGGCCAGGGCTTCGCCGCCACCGCCACATGCGGCACATGCGGCACCTCGCTGCCCGAGAGCAGCGGCAGATCGAGAAACAGCGGGAAAACAGGCACCGGCGGCACGAAGGGGCGCACCCCGGCCCCGTCCGATACCGCATCGCTCGGCTGATAGACATCCGGCTCGATCCTGACCGCCTCGATCAGCTGCCCCGCCGCCTGCTCCACCCGATCGATCCGGTAAAGCTCCGGCCTGCCGTCGCGATCGGTGAGGCGCAGCACATCGCCCGCGCCGTGGGCGAGCGCCGAGGGCGGCAGGGCAAAGCGGGCGCGGTCGCGCGCGATGCGCGCCTCGGCCAGCCAGCGCTCGGTGATGGCGCGCGCCTCCGCACCCGTCAGCGCCAGCGCAATCTCGCTCTGCGCCACGCTCTTCACCGCCTCGTCGGGGAAGGCCGCCTCGGCGGCGCGCAATTCGTAATCGCCCCCGGCTTCCACATAGGAAAGGCGCACCTTGCCGGCGGTTTCCGCCTCCGGGCTGCGCAGCCGCTCGATCAGCCCTTCCGATTCGGCCAGCACGGCAAGGCCATCGGCCGCCACATCCGCCTTCACGCGCCCGGTGCGGTTTTTGAAAACGATCCGCCCCTCGCGCTCCAGCGCATCGAAACCATAGGCCAGCAGCAGCGGCTGGAGCGCGGCGCGCGCATGGCCCCCGTCGCGCACCCCGTAGCCGCGCACGATGCCGTGAAGGGCGCTGGTGTCATGGGCGTGCATGCCCGAGCGATCGCAGATCTCCGCCACCACGGAGGCGAGCGAGCGCGCCCCCGTCCGCCCATTGAGCCAGTGGCCGCGCTCGTAAGCCTCGCCATCGGCCCAGAGCGCGCTGTTGTTGGGGAAGAAGGGAAAGGGCCGCGCATCCCACGCCCAGACATGCGCACCCTGCGTTTCCACCATCCGCACGCCGCTGTCGCCGTCCAGCGGGTTGTTGGCCGGATCCTCCCAGAAGGCAAACATCGCGCGCAGGTATTGCATCTGGATCAGATCATCGCGCCGGCCGTTCGAATATTTCGGCAGGCCCGATTCCGAGGAGCGCGGATCGAGGAAGCGGTTGGGCTGGTTGGTGCCCTTGTCCACCGCCGCGCAGCCCATCTCCGTGAAGCGGATCGGCTTGCTGCCGGGCACCCAGGGGCTTGGCGTGGCCTGGCGCACGCCGCCGATACGCTCATGATGGGGGTTCTGCCACCAGCCCTTCAGATCCTTGTAGCGGAAGATCCAGTCCTCGCCATGGGCCGCATCCGCGATCGGGGTGCGGATCTGCGCCGCCTCCGCCTCGGGGGAGTGGTAATACCAGTCATACCCTTCCCCACCCATGATATTGGCCTTCAGGTAATCGAGATTGTAGATCGATCCCCAATGCGCATCGAGATGATCATTGCCCTCGCGCCAGTCCGAAAGGGGCATGTAGTTGTCGATGCCGATGAAATCGATGTTCGGATCGGCCCAGAGCGGATCGAGGTTGAAGTAGATGTCGCCCGAGCCGTCCTGCGGGTGATAGCCGAAATACTCGCTCCAGTCGGCGGCGTAGGAGATCTTCACGCCGCCGCCGAGGATGGCGCGCACATCGCCCGCAAGCTGGCGCAGCGCATCGACGGCGGGGAAATTGCCCGATGCCCCCCGGATGCGCGTGAGCCCGCGAAGCTCGGAGCCGATCAGGAAGACATCGACACCCCCCGCGGCCGCGCAGAGAAATGCCTGGTGCAGGATGTAGCGGCGGTAGGAAAATTCCGCCGGCCCGTTATATTGCACCGTGGTGCCGGAGATGGAGAAATCGCTCGCCTGGGCGGTGCCGAAAAAGGCCGCGACCTCCGCCTCCGCGGCGGCCGTTCCATCGGGCGAGCCGGGCCGGCCGGGGGCTTTCGAAAGCGTGATCCGGCCCCGCCAGGGCAGCACCGGCTGATCGGTGGCGTCGGACCAGGGATCAGAGAGGCCGTTGCCCGCGAGCTGATCCATCAGGATGAAGGGGTAACAGACGATCTCCTTGCCCATGGCTCTGAGATGCCCGATCGCCTCGATCACCGCCGCATCGGCCGGCGTGCCGCCATAGACGGAGCGCCCGTCAAGCTGCGGCACCTCGTCGGCACCCGCCCGGGGGATGCCGTTCACCACCCAGGGCATGGGCGCGCCATCGTTGATCTTCTGCTCCACCTTGGGGCGGATCGTGCACTGCCCGCAGCGCAGATCGTCGCCAAACCACGAAACCACCAGCGAAACCGAGCCGCAGTTGGGAAGCTCCTCGTCGAGCGCCTCCACGGAGGTGACGAAATCGCTCTTGCCGCTCGGACTGTTGACATTGGCGCTGCGGCTGAGGCCGGGGCCTTCGTCGTAATGCACCGGGGTGGTGGCGAGGCTGTATTCGCCGGTGCCGGGAATGAGCGCCACGCCC
>JALVEX010000119.1 GCA_027030435.1 Paracoccaceae bacterium | reverse complement strand
CTCGCCGCCTTCACCGCCGCCATTGTCACCGTCACCGCCTTCGCCGCCGCCGTTTCCGTCTCCACCACCGCCGTCATGGCCGTTCCCGCCGTCATCGCCGTTGCCGCCGTCATCGCCGCTACCGCCGTCTTCGGAACCGCCATTGCCCTCGTCATCCGATCCACCATTGCCGGAATTCCCAGGGCCACCATTGCCGCTGTTGAGGATCTGCCCCCCTTCCGTGGGGCCCGGAGCAAGCACTTCCCAGTAATCGCGCAGGATTTCGCCGGTGCGGGGATTGATGATGATCTCGCGGCGCATCCGCGAGTTGATGGCTACGATCCTTGTCCGCCCGAGAAGAGTGCGGCCGATGCGGATCTTCCTGAATCCCTGCGCCTTCAACTGGGAGATGACAAGATCCTTCACATCCGCCACGGCGGGTGCGGCCGTGAGGGTGGCCGCAACAAGAATCGAGATGAATTTGCGCCGGTTGATCATGGTTCACCCATTGTCCCGCACGGCACTATCCGCCGCGCACCGTTCAAATGCAAGCCCGGGCCCCGGGATCAGCCCCTGGGCAGGGGCTGACCGGTTCTGTGCTCAGTCGTCGTCGTTACCGCCGTGATCGTCACCGCCGTCATGGCCGCCATCGCCACCGTCCCCGTGACCACTGTCGTCGCCACCGCCTTCACTGCCGCCATCATGGTTCCCACCATCATGGTTGTCGTCATGGCCGCTGCCGTTATCGTCATCGCCGCCGTGATCATCCCCGCTGCCGCCGAGCCCGTCGTCGCTGCCGGAATGGCCATCGTCGCCCAGGCCACCGCCCGTGCTGCCGCCATTGCCGCCGCTTGTTTCCCGCTTGAGGATCTCTCCGGTATCCTTGTTGTAGACGATCTCGACCTTCGACCCGTTCGCATCAATCGCCTCGACCTTGATCCGCGTGGCGCCGGATTTGACTTCACGCACCGTGAAGCCATCGCCTTCAAGCGCGGCAACCACGTCATCAACGGTAACAGGCCCCGCAAAGGCCCCCTGGCCGAGCATCACGAGCGCCGTGGTGGTGAGAATTTTCCTGAACATTTTCATACTCCTTTGCTGTCCGGTTTCCTGTCTGCCCGAATTCGTGTTTCCGTGAGATGGCGGGCAGCCGTGGGGAAAGATGGGCAGCTTCCGGCCCGCAAGGCCATTGGCTGGGGGTTTATGCTCTGGCATTTAAGCGGCCGGTTTAGGCGCATAAACCGGAGTTTATGGCAGAAAATTCAGGGCAACCTTCTGGAATAAAATGGAAAACCGCATAAATGCGGTTTGCCTCCGGCGGGAGTATTTTTTCCAAGATGAAGGGAAACCGGGGAGCGGGGCGCTCAGCCCCCGGTTTCGATCTCGAATCCAAGGTGCTTTGCCACGGCGAAGATATCCTTGTCGCCCCGGCCGCACATGTTCATGCAGATCAGGTGATTCTCCGGCAGGTCGGGCGCGATCTTCATCACATGGGCGAGCGCATGGGAAGGCTCGAGCGCGGGGATGATCCCCTCCTTCTCGCAGCAGAGCTGGAAAGCCTCGAGCGCCTCGGCATCGGTGATCGCCACATATTCGGCGCGCCCCGTTTCATGCAGCCAGGAATGTTCGGGGCCGATGCCGGGGTAATCGAGCCCGGCCGAGATCGAATAGCCCTCGAGGATCTGGCCGTCGTCATCCTGCAGAAGATAGGTGCGGTTGCCGTGGAGCACGCCCGGCCGCCCGCCGGTGAGCGAGGCGCAGTGCTCCATCTTCTCGTTCACCCCCTTGCCGCCGGCCTCGACGCCGATGATGCGCACGTCTTCGTCGTCCAGGAAGGGGTAGAAGAGCCCCATGGCGTTGGAGCCGCCGCCGATCGCGGCGATGAGCGTATCGGGAAGGCGCCCCTCGGCCTCCTGCATCTGGGCGCGCACCTCCTTGCCGATGATGCTCTGGAAATCGCGCACCATGGCCGGATAGGGATGCGGGCCCGCGACCGTGCCGATGCAGTAGAAGGTATCGCGCACGTTGGTGACCCAATCGCGCAGGGCGTCGTTCATCGCGTCCTTCAGCGTGCCGCGCCCGGAGGTGACGGGGATCACCTCGGCCCCCAGGAGGCGCATGCGGAAAACATTGGGCGCCTGGCGCTCCACGTCATGCGCGCCCATGTAGACCACGCATTTCAGCCCGAACTTGGCGCAGACGGTGGCCGTGGCCACGCCATGCTGGCCGGCGCCGGTTTCGGCGATGATGCGGGATTTGCCCATGCGCCGGGCCAGCAGGATCTGGCCGAGCACATTGTTGATCTTGTGAGCGCCGGTGTGGTTGAGCTCGTCGCGCTTCATGTAGATCTTCGCGCCGCCGAGGTGATCGGTGAGGCGCTCGGCGAAATAGAGCGGCGAGGGGCGGCCGACGTAATGCTTCCACAGATCATCCATCTCGGCCCAGAAGCTCTCATCGCTCTTGGCGCGCTCGTATTCCTCCTCAAGCTCGAGGATGAGCGGCATGAGGGTTTCGGAGACGAAGCGGCCGCCGAAAATGCCGAAGCGGCCCTTTTCGTCGGGGCCGTTCATGAAGCTGTTGAAGAGATCGTTCATGCTGTTTCTCCCTGGGCCGCGGCGATGAAGGCGCGGATCAGCCCTTCATCCTTCATCCCCGGCGCGGTTTCAACCCCGCTCGAGACATCCACCTGCCGCGCGCCCGTGAGCCGGATCGCCTCGGCGACGTTATCAGGCGCAAGCCCGCCCGCGAGCATCCAGGGAACGGCCCAGCGCCGCCCCGCGATTAGCCGCCAATCGAAGGCAACCCCGTTGCCGCCCGGAAGGGCTGCGTCTTTCGCCGGTTTTGCATCGACGAGGATCTGATCGGCCACGCGGGCGTATTCATCGAGCGCCGCCAGATCGCCCGTATCCGCCACGCCCACGGCCTTCATCACCGGCAGGCCGAAGCGCGCCTTCACCGCGCTCACCCGCGCGGGGCTTTCCTTCCCATGCAGCTGGAGCATGTCGAGCGGGACTTCGGCGAGGATCGCCGCGAGATCGGCATCGGAGGCATCCACCACCAGCCCCACCTTGGCCACGCCCGGCGGCACTTCGAGCGCCAGCGCGCGGGCCGCCGCGGGCATGAGGTTGCGGGGGGATCGCGCGAAGAAGACGAACCCCACATAGGCCGCCCCCGCCTCGGCCGCCGCCGCCACATGGCGCGCCTCGGTGAGGCCGCAGATCTTTACCCGCGTCTTTTGCATGAATTCCTGCCTAGCGCGCCGTTGCGCCATCGTCCAGGAGAGCGAGGATCTCGTCTTCCGGCTTTTCCCGCTTGCGGCCCTTCAGCTTCTCGACCTCGCTTTTCAGAGCCTGCGCCTCGCGCCGGGCGCGGGCGGCCTCGGCGCGGATCCTGTGCTCGCGCAGCCATTCCCAGACGAAGCCGATCAGCAGCCCGGCAACGATCCCCGCAAAGATCACGAGAAAAAGCGGCAGCTCGGCGGTGTTGGGCGTGCCGGCGATCTCCGCCAGCCCCTCGGGCAGGAGATGCAGGCTCACCACCTGGCGATTGGCCAGCGCCACCGTGATCAGCACGATCGCCAGCAGGGCGAGAAACGCATAGCGCAGATAGCGGAACATGGGCTCAGGCCTTTCCGTTCAGGCGATCGCGCAGGAGCTTGCCCGTCTTGAAGAAGGGCACGTGCTTTTCCTCCACCTGCACCGCCTCGCCGGTGCGCGGATTGCGCCCGATGCGCGCTTCGCGCTTCTTCACCGAAAAGGCGCCAAACCCGCGCAGCTCCACCCGATCCCCACGCGCCAGGGCCTCGGTGATCTCTTCGAATATGGTGCTCACGATCCGCTCGACATCACGCTGGTAGAGATGCGGATTCTTCTCGGCAATCTTCTGGATCAGTTCCGAACGGATCATCTGGCCTACCCCCACAGGTTTCAGAAACTGGCGAATTCAACAGATCATAGCACGGAGACTATAGGCGGAAAACGGCGCGTTAGGAATAAGCAGAGTGCCGCCGAATTCATGAAAAGATCTGACAAAATGCCGCTTTTTCAGGGATTTCCCATGCCCAAACCCGGGCAGGCGC
>JALVEX010000118.1 GCA_027030435.1 Paracoccaceae bacterium | reverse complement strand
GCCCCGCAAATGCCGGGTGTGCGAGGATCTCGGTGCGGAGCGCGCGATCAACTACCGGGAAGAGGATTTCACCGAAGTGCTGCTCCCCGAGGGCGGCGCCGATGTTATCCTCGACATGGTCGGCGGCGATTACATCAGGCGCAATCTGAAAGCTCTCGCCGATGATGGCTGCCTCGTGCAGATCGCTTTCCTCGAGGGCCCGAAGGCCGAGATCAATTTCGCCCCCCTGATGATGCGCCGCCTGACGATCACCGGCAGCACGCTGCGCCCGCAATCCGATCTGGCCAAGGCACGCATTGCAAAAGAACTTCTCGATAATGTTTGGCCGCTCCTGGAAAAAGGCCGCATAGCGCCGGTGATCGATCGCGAATATCTCCTCGAAGATGCGGCAAAAGCCCACAGCCGCATGGAATCGGGCGAACACATCGGCAAGATCGTGCTGCGGGTCTCCTGAACCCGTGCTTCATCACTGGTCCGCAAATATCCCCGCCGGAGGCATCCATTGCGTGCCACAAGCCCCGCCGGCTTGAAAACCGGGTGCCGGATTTTCATATCCCTTGCAGCAGCATTTCTCAAAAGCAGAAAAGGATACAGCCATGAGCGCGCAGCCAGAGAAGGGCCGGTTCGAGATCCTCGAGGGTTTCCCCGCCGATGTGGTCGCCATCGAGGCGCATGGTCTGATCGATCGCGAGGCCTATGAGAAAACGCTGATCCCGCTTGTGGAAGAGCGCATCGAACGGGAGGGCAAGGTCAAGCTGCTCTATGTGATCGGCGAGGATTTCAAGGGGTTCACTGCCGGTGCCGCCTGGGATGATGCAAGGCTCGGCCTCCTGCATCTGGCCGATTTCGCGCGCATTGCTGTTGTTACCGATGTCGAATGGATCCGCCTAGGGGTCAAGCTGTTTGCGCCCCTTCTGCGGGGTCGCGTGCGGCTTTTCAGCCTGTCCGAACTGGAAGAGGCGAAGCGCTGGATCTGCGAAAATCGCCCAGAGCCGGAGGAAGACGCAATCCCCGTCGCCGCCGATCACAAGATCCCCCCGCTGGAAGACATGATCCCACCGGTGCCGGAAGAGGAAAAGAAGTTTCCCCCGGCCTGAACCAAGCCCGATTTCCAGATTCGCTCTTCGCTTGATCTGTTCACGTCCTGACAGGTGTATCGAAGAGCGCTCTCGGGCGCGGGCAGATCCTTTTCATATGCACGCGTGCTGCAAGAAAACGGAAACACTTCCGGCACTTTCGCTCGCATCACCTTCGCGTTATGCGGTTTTCCGGGCTTCTGACATTAACGGACCGGCGCCAGCAGGGCGTTCTCCAGCCTGCAATCCCGGCTCACATCTGCCCCACAGCGGCGCGGTTCGAGATCCTTTGTGAGACAGATGCGCGCCTCCTGAATCCGGCCTTCCCTGCAGGTGATCGTGATCATGTCGGGCTCGAGATCCGGGTTCGCCTCAAGAAAGGCCTCTTCGATCACGGATGCCGGCAGGCGCACCGGATGGCGCAGCTTGCGCAGGATCTCGGGGCGCTTGATGGCTGCATAGGCCGCGCGTACCCTGGCGAAATAATCCTCCGGGGGCAAGCCCGAGCAGCGGCCGTGTTTCTTCCATTGATGCCAGGCAGCACCGGGCGAGCCCATGATGTCGGCCATGGCGCGGGTTTCACGGCGCGATGGATCTCGCGCGCTGGTCAGGCAATGGCTCGGCCAGCCGTTTTCATACTGCGGCCAGAGTCCGTGCAGCACCCAGCCGTATCCGCTTCCGGTTGTGCATTGCCGCGCGTTTCGGGAACGGCCCTCGAGCGCGCACCAGCTGGGCGACCAGCTGAGCGAGAGAACATAGTAATCGAAATCACCGCCTTTCTCCCCCTTGGCCAGCGCAGCCGCCGGAACGAGCAGGATCAGCAGGGCCAGACGCAGCATGTGCATTTTCTCTTTCCTCTTTCCTTCCGGGCCACTATATAGCCTGCAAGTTCCCCGACAACGAGAACCCGCCCCAAGTGGGCAGCCCCGCGGGGCCGGGAAGAAGCATTGTCGGGATCGGGATCGAAGGAGAAAGACGATGGCAGACAAACCGCTGATGCCCAAGGCCACGGCTGTGTGGCTGGTGGAAAATACCACGCTCACATTCAAGCAGATCGGTGATTTCTGCGGGCTGCACGAGCTTGAGGTTCAGGGGATCGCCGATGGCGATGTGGCTGCGGGCGTGAAGGGCTTTGATCCCATCGCCAACAATCAGCTTACGGCCGAGGAGATCGAAAAGGGCGAGAAGGATCCGACCCACAAGCTGAAGCTCAAGTTCAACCCGGCCGCGGTGGGCGAGGAAAAGCGCCGTGGGCCGCGCTACACGCCGCTTTCCAAACGCCAGGATCGCCCTGCCGCAATCCTCTGGCTGGTGAAGTTCCACCCCGAGCTGACCGACGGCCAGATCTCCAGGCTGATCGGCACCACCAAGCCCACGATCCAATCGATCCGCGAGCGCACGCACTGGAACATCGCCAATCTCCAGCCGATCGATCCCGTTGCGCTCGGCCTTTGCAAGCAGAGCGAGCTTGACGCGGCCGTGCAGAAGGCCAATGCGCGCAAGGCCAAGGAGGGCGGAGTGATGAGCGACGAGGAACGGCGCAAGCTCGTCAGCACCGAGCAATCGCTTGGCATGGAGCCCGAGCCGAAGATCCCGACGGCAATCGCAGGCCTTGAAACTTTCAGCCTTTCCGATGAGCCCGAAGCTGCTGCCGAGGAGGATCTCCCCGATGCGGACAGCCTCTTCAATCTTCCCGAGAGCAAAGACGATGGGGAAGAGGGAGAGAAGGAAAAGTAAGCCTGCACATGGCTCCGGCATTCCGAACCCCGGCGCAGTCATGCGCCGGGGTTTTTCATTTACGCATGAGCAATCGGGTGCCGGGCCGGGAAATTTCGTGCTATGTGGTCATTGCGGGGAAGCGCAGAGCAACAGGAGGATGCCCGATGGCCAAGGCCATTCACATGATGATCCGGGTTCTTGATGAGGCGCGTTCGGTTGCCTTCTACAAGAAGGCCTTCGGGCTCGAAGTGGCCGACAGGCTCGAATTCGATGATTTCGTGCTGATCTATCTTCGCAACGATGAATCCGATTTCGAGCTGGAGCTGACGATCAACAAGGGCCGCAGCGAGCCCTACGATCTGGGCGATGGCTATGGCCATATCGCCTTCAGCGTTGCCGATCTCGATGCCGAGCATGCGCGCTTCGAGGCCGAGGGGCTGGCGCCGCGCAAGATCGTGGAATTCGAACGCGATGGCACCCGTCTGGCGCGTTTTTTCTTCGTGCAGGATCCGGACGGTTACCAGATCGAAGTGCTCCAGCGCCACGGACGCTATCATTGAAATTATCATTGAAACCGGCAGAACGGGAGAAAAAGGATGCTCTACAAGCTTGATTTTACGGTAAATTACGATGGCCAGATGGGCCAGCAGGGGCTTTTCGAGGTCTGGGCCGAGGAGGCGGATGCGGCGCTTGGCGCTAAGAAGGCGGGAATCGTTGTCGATCTGTGGAAGGTGGTCGGCGAGCGCAAGGTGCTTGCGATCGTTGATGTCGAATCTCCCGACATGCTGGATCAGATCCTTTTCGATCTGCCGATCATGCAGAAGATGGGCCATCATGTGGAGGTGGATGTGAAATCCCTGCGTCGCTACGAGGATTTCGCCCGTGATGTGAAGGAGCGCCTCGGGCGCTGAGCTTCAGAGGCTCTTGCGGGCGCGCAGAGCGGCGGTGATCGTGCCGTCATCGAGATAATCGAGCTCGCCCCCGATCGGCACGCCCTGGGCAAGGGAAGTGATCTTCACGCCGCGCCCTTCCAGGCTCTCGGCGATGTAATGGGCTGTCGTCTGGCCCTCCACGGTGGCATTGAGCGCAAGAATCACCTCGCTGATCCCTTCTTCGCGGATGCGCTCCAGCAGGCGGGGAATGCGCAGATCCTCCGGGCCTACCGCATCAAGGGCGCTCAATGTGCCGCCAAGCACGTGATAGCGCCCCCTGAAGGCAAGGCTGCGCTCCATGGCCCAGAGATCGGCCACGTCCTCGACAACGCAGATCTCGCCCGTGGCCCTGCGCGGATCTGCGCAGATGGGGCAGGTTTCGGCGGTGGAGATGTTGCCGCATGTCAGGCATTCCCGCGCGCTTTCGGCCACGGCCTGCATGGCTTCGGCGAGGGGGGCGAGGAGGAGCGCGCGTTTCTGCACCATCTTCAGAACCGCCCGGCGGGCCGAGCGGGGGCCCAGCCCGGGGAGGCGCGCCATCAGCTCGATCAGGATTTCGAGATCGTCGGTAGAATTCGTCATTCGTTTTTCGAGCCGCCGGAAAGCCTGAACGGAAACAGGCCGGCATGCTCTTCCCAGAAACGCCGCGCCGGGATGCCGAGCGCGATCGCCTTCTCGAGATCACCGGGCAGCCGGCGCAGGGTTTGCACATGGCGGATGAAGGAAAAGACGGAGAGCCCCACGGCCAACAGTGAAAGCGCGAAGAAGAAGTGCCAGACCATCACCACGATCCCCTGGCTCCTCATGGCGAGGGTCAGGAAGACGCCGGCACTGGCAAGCGAGAGCGGGATGCGCAGGATGATGGCCTGGCGCGCACGCGCCACGATGATGCGTGCATTTTCAGGCGTGAGCGGCAGCCGGCTCGCCTGTTCTGGGCCATAGTCCAGCATCCACATGGCCTAGATCGGGAGTTCCATGTCGGGCGGCAGGCCCATGCTTTCGGTGATCTTGCGCACCTCTTCGCGGTGGCGCTCCTGGGCGCGGGCCTGCGCATCCTTGATTGCCGCCAGGATCAGATCTTCCACGACCTCCTTTTCATCAGGGTTGAAGATGGAAGGATCTATCTCGAGGCCGGTCAGCACGCCCTTTGCCGTGGCCGTGGCCCGCACCAGCCCGGCCCCGGATTCGCCTGTGACGGTGATCCGCTCGAGCTCTTCCTGGAGCGCGGCCATCTTTTCCTGCATTTCCTTGGCGGCTTTCATCATCTTGGCCATGTCACCAAGCCCGCCCAAACCTTTCAGCATATCGCCAAACTCCTGTTACCAATGAACCCGATAAATACGCGTGCATCCGCCGGGGCACAAGGGAGGCCTGAATACGGCCGCACCGGGGCGGAACACCCTTCAATCATGTTCGAAGGGATCCCACGCCTCATCGTCGCCGCTCTCCTGTGTTTCGCCATCGCTTTCACTCTGAGCGCCGGGAAGCGCGCCTGCGGAAGCCGATGCAATCAGCTCTCCCCTTGTGCGCACTTTCCGGATTTCTGCGCCGGGAAAGATATCGAGAACCGCTTTGACATGGGGATGAGAAGCGGCCCGGGCCCTTAGAGCTTCCTCCTCTTTCCGCATCCTGTCTGCGATAGTTGCGCCGCCGCCGCCACTCACCACCGAAACACCCCAGCGGGCACCTGTCCAGGCCGCGAGCTGGCGCCCGAGCCTCTGGGCAAGATCGGCGGGCGCGCCGGGGGCTGGCTCGAATTCGATGCGCCCGGGCGCGTAGCTCACGAGCCTGACACCGCTTTCCACGTCAAACAGAAGTTTCATGTCGCGCATCGCGCGGATGAGGGCGATCACGTCTTCAAAGGTCGGATAGCGGGCGGCAAGGCTGTCGGGCGTCTGCGCGGGGGCGGTGGCGGTCATGGCCGTGGGGCCGCTGCCGCCGGTTTCGGAGACGCGATGTTGTGTGGGTCTGGCAGGGCCGGGTTCGCCGGGTGCCGCCGCCCGTGCCCCATCCGATCCCCCCGCTGGCGGCGGGGAGGGCCGCGGCGGGGGCGCAGCGGGTGCCGGGGCTGGCGCAGGGGCGGCAGCGAGCTTTTTCACAAGCTCATCCGGGCTCGGGAGGTCGGCCACATGGGTCAGCCGTATCACCGCCATTTCCGCGGCCATCATGCTGCTCGGGGCCTGGGCCACTTCTTCCAGCGCCTTCAGAAGCATCTGCCACATCCGCGAGAGCACCCGCATGGGCACGCTTTCGGCCATCGTCTGACCGCGGGCGCGCTCTTCCGGTGCGATGGTGGGATCATCGGCCGCATCGGGAGTGATCTTCACCACCGAAACCCAATGCGCGATTTCGGCCAGATCGCGCAGCACCACCAAGGGATCGGCGCCATCGGCATATTGCGCGCCAAGCTCGCCAAGCGCGCCGGCGGCATCGCCCTTTAGGATCATGTCGAAGAGATCGAGCACCCGGCCGCGATCGGCGAGCCCGAGCATGGCGCGCACCTGCTTGGCGGTGGTTTCGCCCGCGCCGTGGCTGATCGCCTGATCGAGAAGCGATGTGGCATCTCGTGCCGAGCCCTCGGCGGCGCGGGTGATGAGCGCGAGCGCCTCGTCAGTGATGCTGGCGCCCTCCGCATCGGCGATCCGGCGCAGCAGCGCGATCATCTCTTCCGGTTCGATGCGGCGCAGATCGAAGCGCTGGCAGCGCGAAAGCACCGTCACGGGCACCTTGCGGATCTCGGTGGTGGCGAAGATGAATTTCACATGCGGCGGCGGCTCTTCGAGCGTTTTCAGAAGCGCGTTGAAGGCCGAGGTGGAGAGCATGTGCACCTCGTCGATGATGTAGATCTTGTAGCGTGCCGAGGTGGGCGCGTAATGGACGCTTTCGAGCACGTTGGAGCGGATATCGTCGATCCGGGTCTGCGAGGCGCCGTCCATCTCGATCACGTCCACATGCTGGCCGGCGCTTATCGCGCGGCAGGCCTCGCACTGGCCGCAGGGCTCGGTCGTGGGGCCGCCTTGGCCATCGGGGCCGGTGCAGTTGAGCCCCTTGGCGATGATGCGCGCGGTTGTTGTCTTGCCGGTGCCGCGGATGCCCGTGAGAATGAAGGCCTGGGCGATGCGATCGGCGGCGAAGGCGTTTTTCAGGGTGCGCACCATGGCATCCTGGCCGACGAGATCGGCGAAGGTTTCGGGGCGATACTTGCGGGCAAGAACCTGATAGCCGGTTTTTTGTTCTTCGCTCATGCTCGCCTCTGGCTGCGCTGCGGATTCGGGATCCGCAACAGGTTAGGGGGAGTGTTGCCCGCCGTAAAGCGCAAGGGTAGGGTGGCAGGCAGAGGAGCGGCGAAATGGCATCATATCCGGCGGGCGAGCTTGCCCTGGAAAAGGGGATGATCGGCATCGGGCCGATGCCGGGGCGGGTGCGCGGCTATCAGGCCGATCTCACGGCGCTGCTGCGCTGGCCGGCCGATCTGGTGCTGAGCCTCACGGCAGAGGAGGAGCTCGAGATGGCAGGAGCCGGGCGGCTCGGCGATGATCTTGCCCTTGCGGATGTGGGCTGGCGGCATCTGCCGATCGCCAATTTCGGCGCCCCGGGGCCGGAGCATGCGGCGCTCTGGGCGGAAGCCTCGCGCGAGGCGCATCGGGTGCTGAGGGCCGGCGGAAAGGTTTTCGCCCATTGCTGGGCCGGCTGCGGACGTTCGGGGATGGCGCTGATGCGGCTGATGTGCGAGGCGGGCGAGGCCCCCGGAGCGGCGCTTGCGCGCCTGCGCTCCGTGCGCCCCTGCGCAGTGGAAATGCCTGGTCAGCAGGCCTGGGCCGCAGCCGGATACGCGGCGGCGCATTGAGATGATCAGAGCAGGCGGTTGTAGATGGCCGCCATCACCCCTGCAAAGATCCCGGTAATGATCCCGGAAAACAGCCCGCTCATCAGGAAGCCGCCAAACATCATGCCGGCCCCTCCGGCCATACCACCGAATTCCACCCCCATCCCCATGCGCATCATCATCATGCCGCCTGTCAGCAAGCTGAGCAGGAAGAAGAACAGGCCGAACAGGAAAACGGTTATTCCGGCGGCGAGACCGAACCTGATGGCGTCAAGACGTGCGTATTCCATGAGGGCGCTCCTTTTGCTGGGGGTTGAGGCAGCCTAGCGCGAAAAAAGCCATACGAACAGTAACATTAGGTTGTGAGCCCATAGGAACTATTGAGAAATAAATCGTGTTATCTTTGGCCGATTTGAGGACAGGGGCAGTCAACATGACAAGCAAGTATCTTTTTGGCTTGCCGGCGCCACCTGGGAGGCATCGAGCCGCACTTTGCGCGTGGCCGAAAAACATCGTAAATTCACCCCTTGGCCGGTGATCATGGCAGAACGCGATACCTTCGAGGAGAATTGGGCCGGACCAGACACAAAGAATTCATGACATCCCCGATGCAGGAGCAGGATGGCGAACGGGCCGTTTCATGACGGCGCATGTCGATGGAAAGTCTGAATAAGATATGCAATGAATACGATGGTGCGGCCATGAACGCCGCCGTCGAGCAGGGAAATGCTTCAGTCGGGGAGGCTACTATACCCCAATGCCGCGCCAATGGGCCGGATTTGCCACCGGGCGACACGTATCATTGACGGCGGCCGGAGGATGCAGGAAGACGACGATGAAACTGGCAAGATACGGCGAACGGGGGGCTGAAAAGCCCGGCATGATCGACGCGAATGGAAATCTGCGCGATCTTTCGGGCGTGATCGATGATCTCGCGGGCACGGTGCTCGCCGATCTGGAAACGCTTGGCACGCTTGATGTTGCCTCGCTGCCTCTGGTCGAGGGCAACCCGCGCCTGGGCCCTTGTGTGGGGGGCACTGGAAAATTCATGTGCATCGGGCTGAACTATTCCGACCACGCCGCAGAAACCGGCATGGCGATCCCCTCTGAGCCGGTGCTCTTCATGAAGGCCACCAGCGCGATCTGCGGCCCCGATGATCCGATCATCATTCCCCGCGGCTCGACCAGGACCGATTGGGAAGTGGAGCTTGGCATCATTATCGGCAAGCCGGGAAAATACATCGATGAAGCCGAAGCGATGGATCATGTGGCCGGCTTTTGCGTGGTCAATGATGTCTCGGAGCGCGATTTCCAGATCCGGCATGAAGGCCAGTGGACCAAGGGCAAGAGCTGCGATAATTTCGGCCAGATCGGCCCGTGGCTGGTCACGCCCGACGAGGTGAAAGATGTGCAGAATCTCAGGCTGTGGCTCGAGGTGAACGGTGAGATCATGCAGGACGGATCGACAGCGACGATGGTTTTCGGCGTGGCGCATATCGTTTCCTATCTCAGCCGCTTCTTCACGCTCCATCCGGGCGACATCATCTCGACAGGTACGCCGCCCGGTGTCGGCATGGGTAAGAAGCCGCCGCGCTTCCTCAAGCCGGGCGACGTAGTGCACCTCGGGATCGAGGGGCTGGGCGAGCAACAGCAGGAGGTAATCGCTGACCCGGCATAGGGGCGAGCCGATCAACCCTTGCGCAGAGCACAACGAAGAAGCGATTTTCGCCCCTTTCGTGGTTCCGCCAAGCCATTTGTGGGCCGCCTTCTGGCTGTGCCTTATCCGGCAAGCCCGCTCAAAACCACGGACTCAAGTTCGGATTCTGCCAATGATTCTGCTGATTTCCCTATCCTGCAAGCCGACGGCGAACTGATTGAGCAAACCAAGCGGCTTCCCCGCTGTTTTCAGGGCTCGGGCATAGATCTCGGCGAGCGCGGGGAGATAGACCGACCAGTTTCCTCTGAAGTCGTCCTCGTCCTTTGCCTGCCGCATCTCGTCAAGCACCTGCTGCGCGATGTTGGCATCACCACTGCGCGCCATGAGGTTCCAACGCGACATCCTCAGCAACGGGCGCGGATCTGCGGCAACCGCCTCATCCATGAATTCGAGTGCCCCGGCGAAATCGCCTTCAAACTCCGCCTCCTCAGCGCGGATCTCGAAATGCGCGCTGTTGACGCCCGGGTGGTTCGACAGATCGTCGAGAGCGTGGTGATAGAGGCGTTCGATGTCCTCCGGCACTTCCCGGCCATATGCATCCTCCCGGTATCTCCAATGCAGATACACGCGCGCCAGTGCCATCAGGCTGAATACAGTGCGGCGCAGCTTGACGTATTCCAGAGCATAACGCTCGGCTTTCTCGAAGTCGGGCTTCGTAGTGTGCAGAATGCAGCTGATCAGAGGACGATAGGTGTGCTCAAGCCGGGAATCTTTTCCAGCGTTCAACTTGAGCGCTGTTTCATATTGCCGAATGGCTTCAAACAGGTGATCCCTCCGATCATATCGGCGATCTCGGCTCTTGAATTCTTCCAGGTTGCCGCAGAGGAACGCTGCCAGTGCCTTCGTGCGGTGGTCATTGTCCAGCAGCTGGATCACGGCATCTGCATCCTCGAATTTCCTCATGCGTATTGCGCTGAGGGCATAGTAGCGCATGATTTCCACGCGCGTTGATTGCGTGAATTCGGACCTATGCGTGTAAGCCTTTTTCAGCAGTCTCCAGGCCAACTCGCGCCGGTTGGCGTGATAGAGCCGGATCCCCGCTTGAAACCAATGCGCGGCGGAGACGAACTTTGCCACACTGTTCGGGAGTTTTTCCTCTCCCGTCAGCATTGCCGCCTGAATGCGGGTTTCGATTCGCAGGAATTCATGCTCGGTCGTTTCGACTTTGGGGGGGGACTTCACGAAGTCTTCAAGGGCCCGCCGTTTCCATTGCGTCAGTTCCGGCCCGACAAGATCGCGCTCTAAACGGTGCGAAAGAAGCGGTGTCAGGCGATAGAGGTTTTCGCCTTCCCGCTCGACCAGCCCAAGCTCGAGAAGCTTGCCCAGGACACGCATCATCGGCCTATCCGATCGGGGTTTCACGACCTTCTCCAGGTCGATCAGATCACAGGGCGAGACATCGTTGAGGAAAGCGAGGGTACGTTGTTCCTCCGGGAATTCGCGAAGTTGCGAAAATGCCCAGCGCGCATAGACGGTCATCTGTTCGACCATCTGCGCCCCTTCGGCAGCGATCAGGGCATCCAGCTGGTCCATGTCCTCAATCCGCGAGGCGACGCGAACCAGGGTAACAAGAAAACCGATGTTTCCGCCTGCAGCAGCGACGATCCTTTCGACGTCGTCTTCGCTCCACCGCTCCGGATGAGGGTCGAAATGACCGACGAGCTGCAAGCAGTATTCGCGCAGCACATGTTCGTCGATTGTCGGAACCCGCTGGCTTTCCATCCGGTCCTTGCAGCGAATGCGCCGCTCTTTGAGCAGCGGAACCTGGGAGATGATGAACAGTTTGCTTCGTGTGGCAGGCTCAAGAGAATTCACCACTTCGTCGAGCCACTCGGGCAGGTCGACACGCTCCTCGACGATTCGCGAATGCCTGAGGATAACATAGTTCCCCGCCTCCACGACCCGTTCGATGGCTTCGGCGACCGTGCCTGTTTCGCTTTCAAACGTGGCCTCCTTAAGCTGCGTCAACGCATCAATATCTGCCCCGAAGGCCTCGCTTTCGATTCGGAGCAAGAGATCGCGAGGAAGGGTGGCTTCGTTCACCTCGAGCGTGATCGCATGCCCATTGGGAGTAAAGTCGCGATTGTAATCTCTTATCAGAGTTTCGCGACCAACGCCGTTGAACCCCGAAACCCATGCGGCAGGGTAAAACCGAAACCTGTCATCGGGCATCTGAAGGCCGGCCCGCATCGCCCGCAGAAGTTCAGGTCGCGGCAGCCGTGGGTATCGGACGACAGGAGCGGCTCAGCGACCCGGGCCACGAGCTCGCGTGCGTGATCAACCGAGATGCCTGGGTGAGAGGTGCGGTAGTTCAGCGCTTTGCCCAGGGCCTCGAAGGTGGCCTTGTCAGCTTCCGGAAACTCTTCGGTCCAGCTGATCGGGCAGTCGTCAAGGCGCAGGACCAGAGGCCGCAGAAGCCCAGAATCAACAAGCCCTGCGGCCTGCTTGATCTCACGGATGCAGCCTTGCGCCTTCAGATAGTTTCGCGACCAGAAAATGACGAGAATCTTGGCGCGGGGCAATTCGCGCTCCGATATCTCGTCCCACACGTGCGCAGCCTCTTCGCCGGTTTTTGAGTAAAGATAAACCCAGTCGTCTGGGAGTGGCTCCCACACGCGCTCGGCGAACTCGATGTCTGCGCTGGCCACGGAAAAGAAAACAGGAAAGGCCTTGCTCTTCATTGTATCCATAGTATCAAACTCCTCCCGTCCCCGGCATCGGAAAGTCGCCTGCCCCCCTGACGCAACGTTGAGCCGAATCCTCAATCACTTCACAAAGGAAATGAGGGTTTTCATTGGTCCGTGTCCCATGTTTGTATCCCCGCATCCGGGTACCTCGCAATACAATTCCCCTCTCCTTCGAAGCATCCATCTTGGCACTGGTGGCCATGTTTCTGCTTCCTTAACCGGATTTCCAGATGGCGGCAGGGGAATCTCATGACGGAGGGATGAGAGAGAAGATGACCAAAAATCCTGGCGAGCGCCAAGATACTCGGCCAAGAGAGCCGGAAACGGGCGCGACAAGGATTTGATTTATTGGTCGGAGTGAGAGGATTCGAACCTCCGGCCCCTGCCTCCCGAAGGCAGTGCTCTACCAGACTGAGCTACACTCCGGACCTGTGGAAGGCGGGTATACCGAGTCTTTGGATTTTGCAAGAGGGTTTTGAGCCGTTTCAGCGTGCGCGTTCGGCGCTACCCTCGTTCTCTCCCTCAGAGGCTTTCTTCAAGAGCTGCGACGACGGCATCACCCATCTCTGATGTGGTGACCGGCTTCGCCCCTTCCTTCTGCATCAGATCGGGTGTGCGCAGCCCCTTGGAGAGCACGTTTTCCACCGCCGATTCCAGCCGATCCGCTTCTTCCCCCTGGTCGAATGAATAGCGCAGCGCCATGGCGAAGCTGAGGATGCAGGCGCAGGGATTGGCCTTGCCCTGGCCGGCGATATCGGGGGCGGAGCCATGGACAGGCTCGTAGAGCGCCTTGGGCCGGCCGTTTTCCATCGGCGCGCCGAGGCTTGCCGAGGGCAGCATCCCGAGCGATCCGGTGAGCATGGCGGCAACATCGGAAAGGAGATCGCCGAAGAGGTTGTCGGTCACGATCACATCGAATTGCTTCGGATCGCGCACGAGCTGCATCGCGCCGGCATCGGCATACATGTGCGAAAGCTCGATATCGGGATAATCGGCATCGCGCACCGCCTGCACCACCTCGCGCCACAGGATGCCGCTTTCCATCACATTGGCCTTCTCCATCGAGCACACGCGCCGATCCCGCTTGCGCGCGAGATCGAAGGCGGCGCGGGCGACCCGATCGATCTCGCCCTCGGTATAGCGCTGGGTGTTGATGCCCACCCGCTCGCCGTTTTCCTCGAAGATGCCGCGCGGCTCTCCGAAATAGCTGCCGGATGTCAGCTCGCGCACGATCATGATGTCGAGGCCCGAAATCACATCGGGCTTCAGGGTCGAGAAATCGGCCAACGCATCGAAGCACTGCGCCGGGCGCAGGTTGGCGAAGAGATCCATCTCCTTGCGCAGGCGCAAAAGCCCCCGCTCGGGCTTGACCGAGAAATCGAGATCGTCATAGGCCGGGCCGCCCACGGCGCCGAGAAGCACGGCATCAACTTCCTGCGCCTTCGCCATGGTTTCATCGGTGAGCGGCACGCCGTGAGCATCGTAGGCGGCCCCCCCGACAAGATCTTCGCTGACATCGAAGCGAAGGCCTCGTTTTGCGCCGAACCATTCGATGATCTTGTGCACTTCGGCCATGATCTCGGGGCCGATGCCATCGCCGGGAAGGATGAGAAGCGAAGGGTTTGCCATGGGGTTCTCCGGGTTTGATCTGTCGGGCATGGGGTAGCCGCCTCGCGGGGGAGGGTCAAGCGCAGCTACGGGATTATTGCCCGCCTGCGCCCTGTGAGGCGCATGTATCGCGCGATATGCCCGCCGCGCCGCTTGCCCCATCGCCTGCGGCAATACCGAGATCTACCCATATGAGTGCGTGGCGCGAGCGATCCTGGAAAGCGGCCGCATCCGGCCAGATCATCCCGCTCCCCCGGATTGCGAGATCGGCCGAGGGGAGAAGATAATCGAGCCGCAGGTTGCCGGGGCCGGGATCATCGCGAAGATCGCCCGTATCATGGCGGGGATCGCCCTTGTGAGCGCGGTTTACACCCCCCTGCCGGCGCGAAAGTGCCGCGCTTTCGCCGCTTGCCGGGGCAGGATCGCAGAGGCGGGGGTCGGAGAGGAGGGCCATTATGGCCTCATGGCGTCCGGGGCCATCCGCGGGATCGAGATTGGCGTCGCCCAGGATCACGAAGGGGGGGCTGGCGCCGGCGTTTCCTGCGCCGGGAATCCGGCCATCGAGATAGTGCCGCCAGAAGCGGATCTCGTCGGCATTGCGCAGGCCGTTCAGATCTTCAGAGCCATCGAAGACGGGCGGCGTGGCGTGAAAGGCCATGAGGCGCAGAAGGCGCCCATCAGGCAGGACGACGGGAACGACCCAGTGCCCGGTGCTGGAAAGGCGCTGGATCTCGCGGGCCTCGGGTGATGGAAAGGGCCTGCCCCCCTTTCGGGGCACCTCGGCGAAGGGCAGATCCTTCCACAGGAAAGCGGAATGATCTTCCGCCAGATCGGCCCGGATCGGCAGCCGCGAGAGGATGGCCATGCCGCCCTCACCCGTGAAGCGGCCAAAGCCCTGGGCATCCCCCGGTCCATTGGTGCGGCCGTCTCCGTCGAGATCAAGGCCGCTGCGCAGACCTGTATTCGGCCTGAAGGCGAAGAGGTATTGATAGGAGATGCCGGCATCGCCGAGGCGCATCGAAAGGGCCGAGAGGGCCCGGTTTTCCAGATCCCAGTCAAAATTCGTCAGCAGGATGGCATCAGGCGAGGCTTCAGCGATCACGCGGACGATTTCACGGACACGGGGATCCTTGCCCTTCATGATATCGCGCAGCAGGAGCCCGGGGCCTTTGGCGGAGAGCCCGGTATTGAAGGTTGCAATGCGGATCGGTTTTTCGCTGGCGGCTAATGCGGGCAGGCAGGCCCATGTGAGCAGGCCTGCCCAAAGGATGAGTGCGTTCAGGCAGGCTGCAGGCCATCCTGCCCGTATTCGCCGTTTTCGAAGCGGCGCTTTTCCTTGATCATGTCGGCGACGCGGCCCATGGCCATGCCTCGCATGAACAGGCTTGCCGGAAGAAATGCCCATGCCGACATTGTCCAGATCAGAGTTTGCGGGGAGTCAAGGGTAAAGGGCACGAATACGCTTGATGCAGCCTTTACCGTTGCCGGGATGAGGAAGGGCAGGAGGAAGCCGAGGATGATGTTGAGTCTTGCATCCCTGATCAGCCGTGCCACCACATCCCCCCCGGCAGTGGGATCGAATGTCGGCATGTTGACCCAGACATTGAAAGGCTTGCCGGAATTCGGCCATCCCTGAATGCGGATCAGGATGAGGAAGATCGCCAGCGTGAGCAGTGAGATCAGGTAGCTGATGCCAGCCGCGGTGCGGATCAGGATCATGTGTTCGACGGAGGTATTTTCCGGCAGCATCAGCACGATCAGGCGCACCGGGCTGTAGGGAAAATCGATTGCCTGGCCTATGAGGCTGCCCACGGCCGTCACGAATCGGGTGAGCGTGGTGGGCTCGATGGTGCCGCGCACGATTACCGTCAGCAGGAAGACCGTGATGAACAGGGAAACGAAACGCACCCGGTTGAAAGGCGGAGCATCGCGGAACTCAACGAGGCTGGGATATGTGGAGGCATATTCGAAAATCGTGAGCGCAGCCGCGAAGATCGCGATCAGAGCGACCATCTGTGCGGTGTCGGTGCTGACGCCGGGCAGAAGCACGGAAGGAATGGAAACCAGAAGAACGACGAGCAATGCCCGGATGACGGCGCCGGCCAGGCGGGAGATCTTCTCTCCCTTGCCTTCAAACCAATCCAGAACAGTTTTCTCCCGTTCGTCCATGTCGATATCGTTACCCATGCGTCCCATCTTTTGATGATGGGCCATTTTCATTTTGCCCATGGCCCCGACCCTTCACTACTAAACCTATAGTTGTATAGACAGAAAATCAATCCACTATAGGGAGCTTCCTGTCTATGACACCCTTTTTTCGGAGTTAATAAAGACGTGACCATTTGGGCATTTTCGTGTTCAAACTGGTGCGACTTTGCATCAATTTTTCAGTAAAAAGAGGCCCGGAAAATCGGGCCTCTCAACATCTTGTGCTGGGTTTTCCTGGAAACGCTAATGGTCTAGACCCAAGGCCTTTCAAGCGCCATCTTGCGTTCATATTCGGCGATCGAGTCGATCCTGGCCATGGTGAGCGCGATATCATCCAGCCCTTCGAGCAGGCAATGTTTCTTGAAGGAATCGATCTCGAATCGGAAGGTCTTGCCCTCCGAGGTGGTTATTTCCTGATTCTCGAGATCCACCGTCATGCGCGCATTCTCGCCCTTTTCGGCTTCGCGCATCAATTCGTCAACCTGCTCCTGAGGAAGCACGATCGGCAGGATGCCGTTCTTGAAGCAGTTGTTGTAGAAGATGTCGGCAAAGCTCGGCGCGATGATGCAGCGGATGCCGAAATCCAAGAGTGCCCAGGGGGCATGTTCGCGCGAGGAGCCGCAGCCGAAATTCTCGCCTGCGATCAGGATTTCGGCATTGCGGTAGGCGGGCTTGTTCAGCACGAAATCCGGGTTTTCGCTGCCGTCCTCGAGATAGCGCATCTCGTCAAACAGGTTCTTTCCGAGCCCCGACCGCTTGATGGTTTTCAGGAACTGCTTGGGGATGATCATGTCGGTATCGACATTGATCAGCGGCAGCGGGGCGGCAACGCCGGTGAGGGTGGTGAACTTTTCCATCTTTGCAATCCTTACATCAATTCGCGCACGTCGGTGAGCCGGCCGGTGATTGCCGCGGCGGCGGCCATGGCGGGGCTCATCAGATGGGTGCGCCCGCCCTTCCCCTGCCGGCCCTCGAAATTACGGTTAGAGGTGGCGGCGCAGCGCTCGCCGGGGGAAAGCTGATCGGGGTTCATGGCAAGGCACATGGAGCAGCCCGCGAGGCGCCATTCGAAACCGGCATCTATGAAGATCTGCGCCAGCCCCTCCTCCTCGGCCTGGGCACGCACCAGCCCCGAGCCTGGCACCACCATGGCGCGGATGCCTTCCTTGATCTTCTTCCCCTTCAGGATCTCGGCCGCGGCGCGCAGATCCTCGATGCGCCCGTTGGTGCAGGAGCCGATGAATACGGTATCGATCTCGATATCGGTGAGCTTCTGGCCCGGCTTCAGCCCCATGTATTCAAGCGCCCGGCGTGCGGCATCCACCTTGCCGCCCTCGAAGCTCTCGGGATCGGGCACCTCGGCGGTGATCGGCAGCACATCCTCGGGGCTCGTGCCCCAGGTGACGACGGGCGCGATATCCTCGCCTTTCAGTGTCACCACCTTGTCGAATTCCGCATCCTCATCGGTAAACAGCGTCTGCCACCAGGCCATCGCCGCTTCCCATTGCGCGCCCTTCGGGGCGTGGGGGCGGCCCTTGATGTATTCGAATGTCTTTTCGTCGGGCGCGATCAGCCCGGCGCGGGCGCCGCCTTCGATCGCCATGTTGCAGACCGTCATGCGCCCTTCCATGGAAAGATCGCGGATCACGTCGCCGCAATATTCGATCACATGGCCGGTGCCGCCCGCTGTGCCGGTGGCGCCAATGATGGCAAGGGTCACATCCTTGGCGGTAACGCCGGGCTGGAGCCTGCCCGTGATCTCCACCTTCATGTTCTTCGATTTCTTCTGGATCAGGGTCTGGGTGGCGAGCACATGCTCCACCTCCGAGGTGCCGATCCCATGGGCGAGGGCTCCGAAGGCGCCGTGGGTGGCGGTGTGGCTGTCGCCGCAGACGACAGTCATGCCAGGAAGCGTCCAGCCCTGTTCGGGGCCGACGATATGCACGATTCCCTGGCGGATGTCATTGACCGGATAGTAGTGGATGCCGAATTCGCGCGCGTTCCTGTCCAGCGCCTCCACCTGGATGCGGCTTTCCTCGTTTTCGATACCTTTCTCGCGGTCGGGCGTGGTGGGCACGTTGTGATCGGGCACGGCGATGGTCTTCTCCGGCGCACGCACCTTGCGGCCGGCCATGCGCAGCCCTTCGAAGGCCTGCGGGCTGGTAACCTCATGCACGAGGTGACGGTCGATGTAGATCAGGCTGGTGCCATCTTCGGATTCCTCGACGAGATGGGCATCCCATATCTTGTCATAAAGCGTTTTCGGGGCGGTCATTGGTCCTCTCCCGTGATTGTCAGGCTGTGCGGATGGATTCAGGGGGCCGCGCCTCACGGGCGGGCCAGCACAGAGAGAGACGCGCCGAAGAATCGCCAGGGCAGGCGCGCGCGGTCATCCATGTCGAAAACAAGAATCATGCAAGCGATTTACTATCTGCATCGCGCTGGGGCAAGGCAAACGGATCGATATCCTCAGGCGCTGGGCGGCCATGCCTGCCCGCGCCGCGCTCGCTCATGATCCCGCGGCAGGCTGGGCCTCGCAGGGCGCTGAAATATCCGGCATGCCTGTACAGATTGGATCGGCTGTATCGGCGGATCGGAGGCAGGATCATGGCGGGATGGGAAAGGGGCGGGTGATGATCCCCGCTTCCGTGGCCGAACCATGCTGGGCAGGGATGAAAACACGACGTGCTGATTGGAATGTCATTTTGGTATCTTCCGGCGTGATTGAGATTTCCGCGAGCCGATGCTATTTTCAGTTCAGGCCTGCACCGGGGCGATTTTCCGGTGTGCTATGAAGGAGGGAAAACCCTGTCTCACTCAGCCGATATGGCCGCACAAGAGGCCATGCCTGGCGTTGCCGGAGCGGGCGCGCCAGTGGATGTTTCCAGCGAGAAGCTGCTGAAGCGCATTCTGAAATCCCTGGAAAGTGACAAGGCGGAAGATGCCGTCACCATCGATCTGCACGGAAAATCGGAGATCGCCGATTACATGGTGATCTGCTCTGGCCGCTCCACGCGTCAGGTTTCCGCCATATCGGAAAAGCTCGTGGATCGCCTGAAGGAGCTTCTTGGCTACCGCTGCAAGGTGGAGGGCCAGGATCAGGGCGATTGGGTGCTGATCGATGCGGGCGATGTGATCGTGCATGTTTTCCGCCCGGAAGTGCGGGCTTTCTATCAGCTTGAAAAGATGTGGCAATCGGGTGCGCCCGGCGCCTCCGCCTGAGGGATGCGGCTGCATATCTGCGCCGTGGGGCGCCTCAGGGGCGGCCCGGAGCGGGAATTGATCGAGGATTACCTGCACCGTTTCGAACGCAGCGGGCGCGCGCTCGGCCTCGGGCCTGTCGCGGTGCATGAGGTGGAGGCACGCAAGGGGGGCGGAATGCGCGAGGAAGCGGAGCTGCTTGGGCGGGTGATACCCAAGGGCGCCGTGATCTGCGCTTTGGACGAACGCGGCAAGCTGCTCTCCTCGCCCGATTTCGCCGGGCGCATCGCCGGCTGGCGCGACGAGGGGCGCGGCGATCTCGCCTTTCTCATCGGCGGTGCCGACGGGCTCCTGCCCGAACTGCGCGACAAGGCGAATTTCAGGCTATCGTTCGGAAGTATGGTCTGGCCGCACATGCTGGCGCGGGTGATGCTGAGCGAACAGCTCTATCGCGCTTCCTCCATTCTGGCGGGCGCGCCCTATCACCGCGCCTGAAGGCGTCTGCTTGCCCTTTTGCGGGCGGGGGCATAGATACGGGCTGCGCGATCCGCAAAAGGGCATCCGATGACAAACCGCAAACCTGTCGTTCTGTGCATTCTCGATGGTTGGGGCCTGCGGGCCGACAGCGAGGCAAACGCGCCCGCGCTTGCGAATACCCCGCATTTCGATCGCATCATGGCCAGCTGCCCGAATGCGACGCTTGTCACCCATGGGCGCGATGTGGGGCTGCCGCGCGGGCAGATGGGCAATTCGGAAGTCGGCCACATGAATATCGGCGCCGGGCGCATCGTGCCGATGGATCTGGGCATGATCGATCTCGCGATCGAGGATGGCTCCTTCTTCCGCAACGAGGCCCTTCGCGATTTCATCGCCGCCGTGAAGGCTGCGGGCGGGGCAGCGCATCTCTTCGGCGTGGTTTCCGATGGCGGGGTGCACGGCCATCTCGATCACATAATCGCTGCGGCAAGGGCTGTCCGCGAAGCCGGGGTGCCCGTCTGGATCCATGCGATCACGGACGGGCGCGACGTGGCGCCCAAATCCGCCGCCCATTTCATGCGCGAACTTCTCGATCGTCTCCCCGAGGGCGCGCGGGTGGCCACCGTGATCGGCCGCTACTTTGCCATGGACCGCGATAACCGCTGGGAGCGGGTCGAGAAGGCCTGGCGGGCGATCGTGAAGGGGGATGGGCTGAAGGCGGAGGATCCGCTCTCTGCCATTGAAGCTGCCTATGCACGCAGCGAAACGGATGAATTCATCACGCCCACGGTGATCGGGGATTACCCGGGCATGCGCGATGGCGATGGCTTTTTCATGCTCAATTTCCGCTCTGACCGTGCCCGCGAGATCCTGCGCGCCATCGGCGAGCCCGGCTTCGACTGCTTCGATGTGAGCGGCCGGCCAAAGCTCTCTGCGCTTCTTGGGATGGTCGAATATTCAGACCGGCACAATGAATACATGCGCACGGTCTTCCCCAAGCGCAATCTTGAAAACACGCTCGGCGCTTGGGTGGCGAAGCACGGCCTGCGCCAGTTCCGCCTCGCCGAGACGGAGAAATACCCGCATGTGACCTTCTTCCTCAATGGCGGCAAGGAAGAGCCCGAGAAGGGCGAGGATCGCTATATGGCGCCAAGCCCCAAGGTGGCGACCTACGATCTGCAGCCCGAGATGTCGGCGCCCGAGGTCACCGATCATCTGGTGGAGGCGATCGGCAAGGGGTATGATCTGATCGTGGTGAATTACGCAAATCCCGATATGGTCGGCCATACCGGCGATCTTCCCGCTGCGATCAAGGCGGTGGAGGCGGTGGATCACGGGCTTGGCCGCGCGCTCGAAGCACTTGAAGAGGCCGGGGGCGCGATGATCGTCACAGCCGATCATGGAAATTGCGAGATGATGCTCGATCCCGTCACCGGCGGGCCCCACACTTCCCACACCACCAATCCGGTGCCGGTGATCCTTGTCGGCGGACCCTCGGGGGCGCAGCTGCGCGATGGGCGGCTCAGCGATCTTGCACCGACGCTCCTTGATCTCATGGGGCTCGAAGCGCCTCCCGAAATGACAGGCAGGAGCCTGATCGAATGAGAGCGGGCCGGGCGGCACGGGGGGCGCTTTGTGCGCTGGCTCTTGTCATTGCTACCGCGGCCCCGCTGCGCTCTGCTTTGGCGGCAGGCGGCGGCGAGGAGATCGCGCGCGCGGCGCAGGCGGCGGCCCGCAAGCTCGAGGAAGCGGCTGCGGATCTCGCAGAGGCAGAGAGCGCGCGCGACAGGATCAAGGCCCTCACGCGCACCATACGCGCCTATGAGGATGGCCTTCAGGCCATGCGCGAAGGCCTGCGCCGCGCCGCCATCCGGGAAGCCGCGATCCGCATGAAGCTGGAAGCCCGCTCCGCAGATATATCGGCCCTTCTAGCTGCGCTCCAGCAGATCGAGGCAACCCCCCGCCCCGCTCTGCTGCTGCATCCCGAGGGGGCAGTTGCCACGGCGCGCGCCGGGATGCTCGTTGCCGAACTGACCCCGGCGCTGCGGCAGAGGGCTGGCGAACTGAAGGCCGAGCTTGACGAACTGCGCCTTCTGAAAGCCGTTCAGGAAAGCTCGGCGGAGAAGCTTCGGCAAGGCTTGCAGGAAGTCCATAAGGCGCGCATTGCCCTTTCCCGCGCCGTTTCGCAGCGGCGCGATCTGCCACGCCGCTTTGCCGATGATCCGGTGAAAACGGCGCTCCTCATCGAAAGCAGCCAGACCCTCACGGCCTTTGCGGAAGGCCTGTTGCAGAGTCAGGGGCCGCTCGGGGCAGTGCTGGAGCCGGTGGATTTCGAATCCCTGCGCGGCCTGCTTCCTCTCCCGGTTGCCGGCACGCTTCTGCACGGCTACAACGAAGCCGATGCCGCAGGTATCCGCCGCCCGGGGCTTGTGATCGCAGCGCGGGAAAATGCTCTCGTAATCTCGCCATCGGCTGCAACGATCCGCTACCGCGGCCCGCTTCTTGATTACGGAAATGTAATCATCCTTGAGCCTTCCGGGGGCTATCTTCTGGTGCTTGCAGGGCTTAATCAGGTATTCGGAGAAACAGGCCAGGTCGTGGAGGCCGGTGCGCCGCTCGGGCTGATGGGGCCAGGAGGCGAGGATCCGGTTGCCGGGCAGGGGCAGGCGGAGGTGAGCGCTTCCGCGCCGGAGCGTTCACAGACGCTCTATCTTGAATTGAGAAAGGGCAGGGAGCCCGTGAACCCCGAAGAGTGGTTCGTATTGGACAAGGAACGGACGCAATGAAGAAATCCCTTATGGCGATAATCGGCGGCACGCTTGCCGGCGCGATCATGACAACCCAGATCGCGGCACCCCTGATCGCACAGGAAGCCGAGCGCACCACGAATGTCTATGAGCAGCTCGATCTGTTTGGCGACATATTCGAGCGCATCCGGGCCAATTACGTGGAGCCGGTGGATGAGGAAAAGCTGATCGAAGCAGCGATCAACGGCATGCTGACTTCCCTCGATCCCCATTCGAGCTATGTCCCCCCCAAGGATTTCGATGACATGCAGGTCCAGACTCGGGGCCAGTTCGGCGGGCTCGGGATCGAGGTCACCATGGAGGATGGTTTCGTCAAGGTGGTTTCGCCGATCGATGGCACGCCGGCCGCGAAGGCGGGCATCAAATCGGGAGATTTCATCACCCATGTGAACGGGGAAAGCCTGCTCGGCCTCACGCTCGACAAGGCGGTTGAGCTTATGCGCGGGCCGGTGGGTTCGGAGATCGTCATCACCATCGTGCGCAAGGGCGAGGAAGAGCCGTTTGATGTCACGCTGGTGCGCGACACGATCAAGCTCACGGCCGTGAAGGCCCGCACCGAAGGCAAGACGGTGGTGCTCAGGATCACCACCTTCAACGATCAGACTTATCCCAATCTCCAGGAAGGTATTCGCAAATCCATCGAGGAGCTTGGCGGGATCGAGAATGTGGAAGGCTTCGTGATCGATCTGCGCAACAACCCTGGCGGTCTGCTCAACCAGGCAATCAAGGTGGCCGATGCCTTCCTCGACAAGGGCGAGATCGTTTCCACCCGCGGGCGCAACCCGGAGGATGGCGATCGCTGGAATGCCACGCCGGGCGATCTGGCCCAGGGCAAGCCGATCGTCGTCATCATCAATGGGGGCTCTGCCTCGGCGTCCGAGATCGTGGCCGGGGCGCTCAAGGATCACCGCCGCGCGGTTGTCGTGGGCACGAAGAGCTTCGGCAAGGGCTCCGTCCAGACAGTCATGCCGCTGAAGAACGGCGGCGCGATGCGCCTCACAACCGCACGTTATTACACCCCATCGGGCCGTTCCATTCAGGCGCTTGGCGTGATCCCGGATATCGTCGTGCTCCAGCCACCGCGCAAGCCTGAAGACAAGACCGCCGAGGCGGATCAGCCCAAGGGGCCGAAGCTGCGCAGCGAGGCGGATCTTCGCGGGGTGCTGGAAAATGATTCCATGAGCGAGGAAGAGCGTCGCCAGCTCGAGGAGGAGGCGGCTGCCGCGGAAGCTGCCGCCAAGCTGCGAGAGGAGGATTTCCAGCTTTCCTACGCAGTTGATCTTCTGCATGGTCTCAAGGTCTTGAAACCTCAGGAATGATATGGCCGGGCCGCCCGCGCCGGGCGGCCCGCCTCCTTCGCAGAGCAGGACACGGCAGGATGACGGAACAGCCGGATCTTTCACGCCTTCCCTATCGGCGCAACGTTGGGATCGTGCTTGCCGATCCGCAAGGACTTGTGTTTGCCGGCCAGCGGCTCGACAACCCTGGCGATGCCTGGCAGATGCCCCAGGGCGGGATCGACGAGGGCGAGGCGCCGGAGGCCGCCGCGCTGCGCGAGCTTGAGGAGGAAACCGGGGTGAGCCCCGATCTCGTGCGCATCGAGGCCCGGTCTCGCGATTGGCTCACCTATGATCTGCCGCCCGATCTCGTGCCGCGCATCTGGAAGGGGCGCTACAGAGGCCAGCGTCAGTTGTGGTATCTCATGCGCTTTCTTGGCGATGACAGCGCGATTGACATCCGAACCGCCCATCCCGAGTTCTCCGCCTGGCGCTGGATGGCGCCAGATGAGCTGATCGGGCGGATCGTTCCCTTCAAGCGGGATGTCTATCGCACCGTGTTCGAGGAATTCGCCCCGCATCTTTCGCATCTTTAATTTCCCGCGCCATGTTGCTAAGGCCTCCGCAGTGTTCGAGGAGGTGAGAGCATGGCGAGAAAACCGGATACCCGTGCGGTGGGGCTCGATGTGGGGCTCGCCTTCATCAAGTGGCTGACGGGTGCCGAAAATCTCCACTACGGCCTGTGGGACGGCCTTGAGGTGACGGCCGCCAACCTGCGCCGCGCCCAGGATGCCTATACGGAGAAGCTGTTTCGCCTGCTTCCGGAGGGGCGGCTGCGCATCCTCGATATCGGCGGCGGCGCGGGGGAGACGGCAAAGAAGCTGCTGGCGCTCGACCATGAAGTGGAAATCGTGGTGCCGAGTGCATTCCTTGCCTCCCGCTGCCGCGAGAACGCACCCGGCGCGCGCGTGCATGAATGCCGCTTCGAGGATTTCGAGGGCGAGGGCGGATTCGATATCTGCCTGTTTTCCGAGAGCTTCCAGTATATTCCGGTTGCCATCGCGCTGGAGAAATCCTCAGCATTGCTGAAAGACGGTGGAGAGATCATCATCGCCGATTGTTTCCGCTCGGATGCCTTTTCGGCGGGGGGAACGAAAGCCACGGTGGGGGGCGGGCATCATGTCCGCCGGTTTCTTTCGACACTGGAGGCGATGCCGCTGGAGATTCTGCATGAAAAAGACATCACCGCGTCCGTCGCACCTTCGGTGGAACTGGAGCAGGGGTTCTTCAATGTTCTCGGCTACGGGATCGGGCGGGTGGACGAGGAACTCGCCCGCAGCCGTCCGAAGCTGCGCTGGGCCTTGCACCGTGCCATGCGGCTGCTGCTGAGCGAGCGCAAGCGCGCACGGCTCGATCAGCGCTTCAATCAGCGGACGCGAACGGCAGAGGCCTTTGAGAAATACAACCGCTATCTCATGCTGAAGCTGGGCGTGCGGCGGCGGGGCTGAGTTGAAGGGGCGCTGCCCCTCTTGCCCGTGCCGGGCAATTCACCCCGGAGTATTTCGTCCAAGATGAAGGAAAGGGCTCAGCGGGCACGCAGGCGCTTCAGGATAGTATAGCTTGCATAGCCATCGGGCACCATGCCGATGGTGGCCTGAAAGGAGCGGACGGCGGCAATCGTCTTCGGGCCGATGATGCCGTCCGCGCCGTCCGTATCGAAGCCGGCGGCAGTGAGGAGGCGCTGCATTTCCTTCTTTTCGGTGAAGCTCAGAGGCCTGTCTTCCCGTGGCCATTCATGGCGGATCGCGGGGCCGCCCCGGAGGCGGTCGGCAAGATGGCCGACGGCGATCACATAGGCATCGGCGGTGTTGTAGCGCTCGATCACGTGGAAATTTTCGAAGATCATGAATGCCGCGCCCTGCGCGCCAGCCGGCAGAAGGATCGAGGCGGGGCCGTGTTCGGGGATCTTGCGGCCGCTGGCATCGCGCACGCCAAGGGCCATCCATTCCGAGACAGGCTTCCTGATGCGCTCGCCTGAAAGGCGGTAATCGAAGCCCTTGGGAAGGCGGACTTCGATGCCCCAGGGCTGGCCCTTCTTCCAGCCGTGGCGGGCGAGGTAGGCGGCGGTGGACGCGAGGGCGTCGGCCGGATCGTCGGACCAGATATCGCGTTTGCCGTCGCCGGTGAAATCGACAGCGAAGGCAAGGTAGCTCGTCGGGATGAACTGGGTGTGGCCCATGGCGCCGGCCCAGGAGCCCTTCATCCGCGCGGGCGTCACGTCACCGGCTTGCAGGATCTTCAGGGCGGCGATGAGCTGGCCTTCGAAGAAGCGCCCGCGCCGGCCATCGAAAGCGAGCGTTGCCAGGGCTTCGATGACCGGAATATCGCCGCGGTGGGTTCCATAGGCGCTTTCAAGGCCCCAGATCGCCGTCACGATCTCCTTGTCCACGCCATAGCGCCTTTCGATGCGCTCCAGCAGGCGGTTGTGCCTCTTGAGGGCGGCGCGCCCGTTCCTGATGCGGCTCTTGGATGCAGCGCTGTCCAGATAGTCCCAGATCTGTTTGGTGAATTCCGATTGGTTGCGATCCTTTTCGATCACGTAGGTATTGTATTGCACGTTGCGAAAGGCGCGATCGAAAACGGCGGGGCTGATCCCTTGGGAAAGTGCCCGGCGGCGAAAGCCAGCGATCCAATTGTCAAAGGCCAGATTGCTCCTCCTTGCCCTGATTTCCACGATGCTACCCTCGATTCCCGCGATGCCGGGGGGGAAGGCGGGCCTTGCCACTGGCCGGGGTGAGATCTCCGGCGCGGCAAATGCGCCTGTAACCATGCCCGATATCATTGCCAGGGCTGCAAGCATGAGGATATTGAAACGCACTGGAATACCTGCCCGTATTGTTCATTGCCGCGATTATATGAAAAATCGCCCGGCGCGGAAGGGGGGGCTGAAACGGGTGGCGGAATTCGGCTCTGGTTTCCTGCGGTGATCGGGGGCATCATGGCACGCGGAGAATTGCCGGGCGAGATATCCGGCTGAAGGGAGAAGGTATGCAGGAAGACAGGGCGCCTGCCATTTTGGATGGCCACAACGATGTGCTGTTGCAGCTCCTCAATGCGGGCGGCAAGGCGGCGGTGCGTGGTTTCATCGAAGGGTGCGGCGGCCATATCGATCTGCCACGGGCAAGGGCGGGAGGGTTTGGCGGCGGGTTCTTTGCGCTTTATGCGCCATCGCCCGGAGAGGATGAGGAAGGCGTGATGCAGGCGATGCGCAGGCCGCGTTATGATCTTCCTCTGCCGCCGGCGCTGGACCGCGAATCGGCACTCGAAGCGATTTTCGAGGAAATCGGCATCCTTCTGCATCTCGAGAGGATGGGTGCCTTGAAAATCTGCCGGAACGTCAGCGATCTTCGTGCCTGCCTTTCCAGCGGGGAGTTGGCGGCGATCATGCATATGGAGGGCGCCGAGGCGATCGATGCCGATCTCCATACGCTCGATGTGCTCCATGCGGCCGGGCTGCGCTCGCTCGGGCCTGTCTGGAGCCGGCCGACGATCTTTGGCCATGGCGTCCCGTTCGCGTTCCCAGCTTCGCCCGATACCGGGCCGGGGCTTACGGAGGCCGGCAAGCGCCTGATCCGCCGGTGCAACGAACTGGGCGTGATGATCGATCTTTCGCATATCAATGCTGCGGGCTTTCGCGATGTTGCCGCCATCAGCGAAGCGCCCCTCGTGGCCACCCATTCCAACGCCCATGCCATCTGCCCCCATGCGCGCAACCTCACCGATTGGCAGCTTGATGCGATTGCCGAGAGCGATGGCATGGTGGGCCTCAATTTCGCCGCCGCCTTCCTCCGCCCCGATGGCCAGATGCGCGCCGATGTGCCGCTCGATGTGATGCTGCGCCACCTCGATTACCTTATAGGGCGGCTTGGGGAGGAGAGGGTCGGTTTCGGTTCGGATTTCGATGGCGCGATGATTCCCGAGGCCGTTGGCGATGTTGCCGGCCTGCCGGCCCTGCGCCGGGCCATGCGCGATCATGGCTACGATGATGCCCTGATGGAAAAGCTCTGTCACGGCAATTGGCTTCGCGTGCTCGAAAAGACTTGGGGAGCGGCGCAATAATTGTATAAGTGGTCAAATAATAGCCAACAGAGAGGAGGAAGATCATGAGTTTCATGAAAAAGATAACAACCGCGGCCGTGATGGCGCTCGCGGTGGGGTTTGCCCCGGTGCCGGGCGTGGCCGAAACCCCGCCCAACGTGCTGGTGATCGCCAACCAGATTGACGATATCACCACCCTCGATCCGGCCGAAAGCTTCGAATTCGCCGGTTCCGACGTGAGCCGCAACATCTACTCCAAGCTCGTCAATTTCGATCCGATGAATCTGGATGCCGGTTATGGCCCGGATATCGCCGAAAGCTGGGAAGTTTCCGATGACGGCAAGACCATCACCTTCACCATCGCGCAGGGGCGCAAGTTTGCCTCCGGCAATCCGATCCGCGCCGAGGATGCGGCGTGGTCGCTTCAGCGGGCGGTGAAGCTCAACAAGACCCCGAGCTTCATCCTCACGCAATTCGGCTTCACGCCGGAGAACGTGGATGAGATGATCAAGGTCGTGGATGGCAACAAGGTCAGCCTCACCACCGACAAGCAATATGCCACCTCCTTCGTGCTGAACTGCCTCACCGCCACCATCGGCGGCATCCTCGACAAGGAAGAGGTGATGAAGCACGAAGTTGACGGCGACATGGGCAATGCCTGGCTCAAGACCAACAGCGCAGGCTCCGGCCCCTACAAGCTGGTGGCATGGAAGCCCAATGAATCCGTGAGCCTCGTGGTCAATCCCGAGTGGTGGGGCCCGAAGCCTGCCATGGAAAGGGTGATCGTGCGCCATGTGCCCGAAAGCGCCACCCAGCGCCTGCTTCTTGAGCGCGGCGATATCGATGTGGCCCGCGATCTCAACCCGCAGGACGTGCAGGGGCTCGAGGGCACGCCGGGCGTTGCGATCGACAGCGAGCTGCGCGGGCGGATCATGTATATTTCCGTCAACCAGAAGCACCCGATCCTTTCGAAGCCCGAGGTGCGCCAGGCGATCAAGTATCTGATCGATTACCAGGGCATGCAGGACAGTTTCCTCAAGGGCCAGTATGTGATCCATCAGAATTTCCTCCCCGCGACATATCTCGGCGCGGTGGATGAAAATCCCTTCAGCCTCAACATCGAGAAGGCGAAGGAGCTTCTGAAGAAGGCCGGTGTCGGCCCGTTCGAGATCGAGGCCGGGGTGCGCGAAGCCCAGGATCGGCTCGAAATCGCGCAATCGCTGCAGAACACCTTCGCTCAGGCCGGCATCACGCTGAAGCTCACCGTGGGCACCGGCAAGCAGATCCTCGGGCGGTATCGTGCGCGTGATCTCGACATGTATATCGGCGCCTGGGGCCCGGACTACCCCGATCCCCACACCAATGCCGGCACCTTCGCCTATAACCCCGACAACCGCGATGAAGCCAAGCTCACCGGCCTTCTCGCCTGGCGCAATGCCTGGGATACCGATGGCCTCACCCCCAAGGTGGAAGCCGCGGTGATCGAGAAGGATCGCGATGTGCGCGCGCAGATGTATCGCGATATCCAGGCCGAGTTCCGCCAGAAATCGCCCTTCGGGATCATGTTCCAGAAGATCGAGCAGACGGGGCGGCGCGACAACGTGAAGAACCTCAATCTCGGCGGCGCCATCACCGCCGTTTCCTACTGGCCGGTGACGAAGTAGATGGCACTGGCCGAAAACAGGGGAGCGGGGCGGCACAGGCTGCCCCGTTTCCAACGGATCCTCTGGAAGATCGCACGCGTTCTCGGCTCGGTTGTCATCACCATGCTGGGGCTGATGTTCATTACCTTCATCATCGGGCGGGTGATGCCCGTGGATCCTGTGCTGGCGGTGGTGGGCGAGCGGGCCACCAATGAGGTCTATCAGCAGGTCTATCACGACATGGGGCTCGACAGACCCCTTCTCGTGCAGTTCGGCTATTACATATGGGATGTGCTGCACGGGGATTTCGGCATGTCGCTCCTCAATGCCCGCCCCGTGGCCGAGGATATCCGGCGCGTCTTTCCCGCCACCTTCGAACTGGCAACGCTGGGCGTGCTGTTCGGGGTGGTGATCGGTGTGCCGCTTGGCGTGATGGCGGCGGTGAAGCGCGGCTCCTGGATCGATCAGACCGCCCGCGTGGTGGCGCTGATCGGCTATTCCATGCCCATCTTCTGGCTCGGCCTCATGGGCCTTCTGATCTTCTACGGCATACTCAACTGGGTCGGCGGGCCGGGGCGGCTCGATATCATCTGGGAGGGCATGGTGCCCGAGCGCACCGGCATGATCCTGCTGGACAGCCTCCTTGCCGGCAACTGGGACGTGTTCAAAAACGCCTTCAGCCACATCATCCTGCCCGCTTCCATTCTGGGCTACTACTCCATGGCTTATATCAGCCGCATGACCCGCAGCTTCATGCTCGAGCAGCTTTCGGCGGAATACATCACCACCGCGCGCGTGAAGGGCCTGCCCGAGCGCCGCGTGATCTGGAAACACGCCTTCGGCAATATCCGCGTGCAGCTCATCACCGTGATCGCCCTTTCCTACGCCAACCTTCTTGAAGGCGCGGTGCTGACCGAAACCATTTTCGCCTGGCCGGGGCTTGGCTCCTATATCACCACCGCCCTCTTGTCAGCCGACATGAACGCCGTTCTTGGCGGAACGGTCGTGGTGGGGCTGATCTTCGTTCTGCTCAATATCTTCTCCGACCTTCTCTACCAGGTCTTCGATCCGAGGGCGAAATGATGTCAGACAGCCTGAACGATCCCCGCCTCGGCTTTCGCGGCTGGCTCCTCACCGATACGCCGACCTCGCGCTTCCATGCGCGCTGCGTGGCGTTTTATTCCGGCTGGCTCAAGTTCCGCTCCAACACGATGGCCATGGTGGGCCTGATGATCCTGATCCTGCTGGTGCTGATCGCCGCCTTCGCCCCCTGGATTGCGCCCCATGATCCGCTGGCCCAGGATCTTGCGGGCAGGCTCAAGCCGCCCTTGAGCGAAGGCCATCTCCTCGGCACCGACAGCCTCGGGCGCGACATCCTCTCGCGCCTCATCTACGGCTCGCGCATCACGCTCTATATCGTCACGCTCGTGGCGCTGATCGCCCCGATCGTGGGGCTGCTGGTGGGCACCGTTGCGGGCTATGCGGGCGGGATCGTGGATGCGGTTCTGATGCGCCTCACCGACATTTTCCTCGCCTTCCCCCGCCTCGTGCTGGCGCTTGCCTTCGTGGCGGCGCTGGGCGCAGGCATCGAGAACGCAGTGCTGGCGATCTCGATCACCGCCTGGCCGCCCTATGCGCGCCTGGCGCGGGCAGAAACCCTCACCATCCGCAATTCCGATTATATCGCGGCGATACGCCTTCAGGGCGCGGGGCCGATGCGCATCATCACGAAACACATCTGGCCCCTGTGCATCAGCTCGCTGATCGTGCGCGTCACGCTTGACATGGCGGGCGTGATCCTCACCGCCGCCGGCCTCGGCTTCCTCGGCCTTGGCGCCCAGCCCCCGAGCCCCGAGTGGGGCGCCATGGTGGCCGAGGGGCGGCGTTTCATCCTGGATCACTGGTGGGTGGCCACCATGCCGGGGCTCGCCATCTTCATCGTGTCGCTCGCCTTCAATCTCCTGGGGGACGGCCTGCGCGATGTGCTTGATCCGAAGGATGCCGGGTGATGTCTGAAAAACCTCTTCTCGATATCGAAGATCTCACCGTCACCTTCCCAACCCGGCAGGGGGATTTTCAGGCGGTGCGCGGCATTTCCTTCACGCTGGGGCGCGAGCGCCTCGGGATCGTGGGGGAATCGGGCTCCGGCAAATCGATGACGGGGCGCGCCATCCTGCGCCTCATCCGCCCGCCCGGAAGGGTGGAGGCCGGGAAACTGGAGCTGGAAGGCACCGATCTGCTGAAGCTTTCCGAACGCGAGATGCAGAAGATCCGCGGACAGCGCATTTCCATGGTGATGCAGGATCCGAAATTCTCGCTCAACCCGGTGATGCGCATCGGCGATCAGATCATGGAAATCTACCGCTTTCACACCGGCGCCGGCAAGCGGGCGGCATATGAAAAGGCGATCGAGATGCTGGAAGCCGTCTCGATCCGGGATCCCGAGCGGGTGATGCGGGCCTATCCGCACGAGATGTCGGGCGGGATGGGCCAGCGCATCATGATCGCCATGATGATGGTCACCGAGCCCGATATCCTGATTGCCGACGAGCCCACTTCGGCGCTTGACGTGAGCGTGCAGACGCAGGTGCTCTCGATCATGGATCGCCTGGTGCGCGAGCGCGGCATGGGGCTGATCTTCATCAGCCACGATCTCAATCTCGTGGCGAGCTTCTGCGATCGGGTGCTGATCATGTATGCCGGCAAGATCGTCGAGGTCTGCGATGCCGATCGCCTGCACGAGGCGCGCCATCCCTACACCCGCGGATTGCTCGGCTCGCTGCCGCGGCTTGACGAGCCGCGCCATCATCTTGAAGTTCTGAAACGCGATCCGGCCTGGCTGGACGCCCCAAGCGTGAGCGGACGCCAATGAGCAGGCTTGCATTCAGGGATCTTTGCGTGTGGTTCGGAGAGGGCGAGGATCGCGTCGATGCGGTGAAGAATGCCACATTCGAAGTTCCCTCGGGCGCGAGCTTCGGGCTGGTGGGGGAATCGGGCTCGGGCAAATCCACCATCCTGCGCGCGCTGATGGGGCTTGTGCCCAACTGGTCGGGCGAGATGGTTGTGGGGGAGCGAAAGCTCGGGGAGAAACGCGATCGCGCCTTCTACAAGGAGGTGCAGATGGTGTTTCAGGATCCCTACGCCAGCCTGCACCCGCGCCACTCGGTGGATCAGGTGCTCTCCGAAGTGCTGAAGCTGCACGGATTCTCCGATATCGACAGGCGGGTGAATGCGCTTCTCGCCGATGTCGGCCTCGGGCCGAGCTACCGCTTCCGCTATCCCCACCAGCTTTCGGGCGGCCAGCGCCAGCGGGTGGCGATCGCGCGCGCGCTGGCGCCCGAGCCTTCCGTGCTGCTGCTCGACGAGCCCACCTCGGCGCTCGACGTGAGCGTGCAGGCCGAGGTGCTCAATCTCCTTACCGATCTGCGCGAGGAGCACGGGCTGACCTATCTCATGGTCAGCCATGATCTCGCGGTGATCGCGCATATGTGCGAGGCCACGGCGGTGATGCAGAACGGTGAGATCGTCGAGATGCTGAGCGTGGAGGAGATGCGCGCCATGCGTGCCGAGCACCCCTACACGCGCCACCTTCTGGAAAGCGCCAGCGGCTACAATCCGAACGCCGAGCAGAGGGCATGAGCATCCTCGTGGCGCTGGCCACGGTGCGTGGTTTCCTGCACCGGGCTGGCCTGTGGCCATGGCGGATGCGATGTTTCGCGCATCGGCCAATACCGACGCACCAATCCTGACAGTATCCTTCCCTCTGGCCAAGCCAGCCTATCGCCTCTATAGCGGGCGGCTTGAAGAATTTGTCGGAGGCCGAACGTGAAAACCGATCTCATCATCACCCTGCGCCGCGAGTGGCTGATCAGCCCGCGCGCCGATCTCCTGGCCGGGCTCGTGGTGGCGCTGGCGCTGATCCCCGAGGCGATATCCTTTTCGATCATCGCCGGGGTGGATCCCAAGGTGGGGCTCTATGCCTCCTTCTCGATCGCGGTGATCACGGCGATCACCGGCGGGCGGCCGGCGATGATCTCGGCCGCCACCGCTGCCACTGCGGTGCTGATGGGGGGGCTGGTGAAGGCGCACGGGCTTGAATATCTGCTCGCGGCTACGGTGCTTGCCGGCATCCTTCAGGTGATCGCCGGCTTCCTCAGGCTCGGCGATGTGATGCGTTTTGTATCGAAATCGGTGATGACGGGCTTCGTCAATGCGCTCGCGATCCTGATCTTCATGGCCCAGCTGCCCGAGCTTACGGGTGTGACTTGGGAAACCTACGCCATGGTCGCCGCCGGGCTCGCGATCATCTATCTTTTTCCCCATGTTACCACTGCCATCCCCTCGCCCCTTGTCACCATCATCGTGCTGACGGGGCTGACGATCTGGTTTGGCTTCGATGTGCGCAATGTGGGCGACATGGGCGAATTGCCCGATACCCTGCCCGTATTCCTCTTCCCCGACATCCCGCTCGATCTGGAGACGCTCAGGATCATCTTCCCGGTATCGGCGGCGGTGGCGGCGGTGGGGCTTCTGGAAAGCCTGATGACGGCCCAGATCATCGATGATCTCACCGATACCGACAGCGACAAGAACCGCGAATGCGTGGGCCAGGGGATTGCCAACACCGCCACCGGCTTCATCGGCGGAATGGCCGGCTGCGCCATGATCGGCCAATCCATGATCAACGTGAAATCGGGCGGCCGCGGACGGCTTTCCACCTTCGCCGCCGGGGTTTTCCTGCTGATCCTGATCGTGGGGCTCGGCGATTGGGTGGCGCGGATCCCGATGCCGGCGCTGGTGGCGATCATGATCATGGTTTCGATCGGCACCTTCAGCTGGTCGTCGATCCGCGAGATCAGGCACCATCCGCAGAGCTCAACCATCGTCATGCTGGCCACGGTGGCCGCTACCGTCTTCACCCACAATCTGGCGATCGGGGTGCTCACCGGCGTGCTGCTTTCCGGCATCTTCTTTGCCGGCAAGATCGCGCAGATCTTCCGCGTCACTTCCGAGCTTTCCGAGGATGGCCGCGCGCGCAGCTATCATGTGTTCGGCCAGCTCTTCTTCGCCTCCGCGCCCGATTTCCTCAAATCCTTCGATTTTCACGAGGCGCTCGATCGCGTGGTGATCGATGTGAGCCATGCGCATATCTGGGATATTTCCGCCGTGGGCGCGCTGGACAAGGCGGTGCTGAAATTTCGCCGCGAGGGCGCCGAGGTGGATATCGTGGGGCTCAACAAGGCCAGCGAAACCATCGTGGACAAGCTCGCCATTCACGACAAACCGGATGCCATCGAGCGTCTGTTCGGCCATTAGGAGGAAAAGCGCATGGCAAGGATCATCGCACTGGTGGATGGCTCGGTCTATTCCGGGAGCGTCTGCGATCACGCGGCATGGGTTGCGCGGCGGATGGGCGCGGAGGTGGTGCTGCTGCATGTGATCGGGCGGCGGGAAGCCCGGCGCGGCGATCTTTCAGGCAGCATCGGGCTTGGCGCGCGCACGAAGCTCATGCAGGAGCTGGCTGAGCTTGACGAGCAGCAGGCGAAGCTCAGCCTCAAGCGGGGACGGGCGATCCTCGAAGATGGCGCGGCAAGCCTCAGAGAAGATGGTGTCGAGAAGGTGGTGACGGTGCTGCGCCACGGCGATCTGGTGGAGGAACTGGCGCTCCTGGAGCGCGGGGCGGATCTGATCGTGATCGGCAAGCGGGGCGAGGCGGCGGATTTCGCGAAGCTCCATCTCGGCAGCAATCTCGAACGCGTGGTGCGCGCGAGCGAGCGGCCGGTTCTGGTGGCGGCGCGGGCCTTCCACCAGATCGAGCGCTTCACGCTGGCCTTCGATGGCGGGCCGTCGGCCGTGCGGGCGCTGGAGCATATTACCAAGAGCCCCGTTTTCAGAGGGCTGAAATGCCACTTGCTGACCATCGGTGAAGAAACGCCGGATCTGCGCGAGATGCTCGAAGGGGCGGAAGCGATGTTGCGGGAAGCCGGATTCGAAGTGGTGGCCGAGATCGTCACGGGCCAGCCCGAAAAGGTGATCTGCGAGCAGACAAAGGCGCGGCAAACGGGCCTCCTGGTGATGGGGGCCTATGGCCATTCACGCATCCGCAGCATGATCATAGGCTCCACCACCACCGCCATGGTGCAGGGATGCCAGCTGCCGGTGATGCTTTTCCGCTGAGCGGCAGGCCTGTGCCGTGACAGGCAGGAATCGAAAAAGGCCCGGCAGTGATGCTGCCGGGCCTTTCGCTGTTCGATAGTGATCCTTTGCCGGTTCAGGCTGCCGAGCGCCGCCGGTTGCGGCTGCCCTTCCAGCCGCGGCTCTTGCCGCCGCCGCCGCCCCGGCGCCGCCCACCGCCCTGCCCGCGCGGGGCGGGCTTTTCCTCGGCCGGACGTTCGCCGCCGGCAACGGGGATATCGAGCTTCATCAGCTTCTGGATCTGGCGCAGGTAGCCGATCTCTGTGGCCGAGACGAAAGCGATCGCCTCGCCCCCCTTGCCGGCGCGCGCGGTGCGGCCGATGCGGTGCACGTAGTTTTCCGGCACCTCCGGCAGATCGTAATTGTAGACATGGCTGACATCAGGGATGTCGATCCCGCGCGCCGCAACGTCGGTGGCCACCAGCACCCGGGCCTGGCCCGATTTGAAGGCGCGGATGGCGCGCTCGCGCTGGCCCTGGGATTTGTTGCCGTGGATCGAGACGGCATCATAGCCGCATGCCTCGAGATGCTTCTTCAGCTTCTCCGCCCCGTGCTTGGTGCGCGCGAATACCAGCGCAAGGCCATCGGGGGAGGCGTCGAGGTAATCCTTCAGAAGCTCCGTCTTTTCGCCCTGAGGGGAAAAATGGAGCGATTGGCGCACCTTGTCGGCGGCCTTGCCCGGCGTGGCCACCTGGATGCGTTTTGGGTTGGTGAGATAGGCCGAGGAAAGCTCGTTCATCTGCTTTGGCATGGTGGCCGAAAACAGCATCGTCTGGCGGGGCGTGCCCAGAAGCGGCGCGATGCGGCGCAGGGCATGGATGAAGCCCAGATCAAGCATCTGATCGGCTTCATCCAGCACCAGATAGCGGCTCTGGCCGAGATCGACGGCGCGCCGCTCGATCAGATCGATGAGCCGTCCCGGCGTGGCCACGAGGATATCCGTGCCGCGCGAAAGCTCCTTGATCTGGCGATTGATGGAAACGCCGCCGACAACGGTTGTTACCCTGAGCGGCGTGCCCTTCACATACTGGCGAAGGTTGTCGGCGATCTGGTTCACCAGTTCGCGGGTGGGCGCCAGAATGAGCGCGCGCGCCGTTTTCGGCGCCGGGCGCTTGCCCGAGGCCAGGAGATTTTCGATCAGCGGCAGGCCGAAGGCGGCTGTCTTGCCGGTGCCCGTCTGGGCGAGGCCGAGGATATCGTGGCCCGCGAGCGCCAGCGGGATTGCCTGCGCCTGAATGGGGGAGGGGGTTTCGTAGCCCGCCTGCTCGACGGATTTCAGGATTTTGGGCGAAAGGCCCAGATCTGCAAATTTGGTCACGTATGACCCTTTCATTATTATCATTGGGCCACGCCTTGAGGGGCGGCCGCATGAAGCGTGCCGGAGCATTCGCGCCACGGCTTGCGGTTGCCGGCCCCTGC
>JALVEX010000117.1 GCA_027030435.1 Paracoccaceae bacterium | reverse complement strand
CCCATGCCCTTCATGATCGTCTGGCCCGATTCGAGATCGGTTTCCACACGGAAGGAGGGATCCTCGGCGGCAAGGCGCGCGAGCCCCTGGCTCATCTTCTCCTGATCGGCCTTGGATTTCGGCTCCACGGCGATCTCGATCACCGGATCGGGGAAGGTCATGGTCTCGAGCACCACGGGCGCCTTGGGATCGCAGAGGGTGTCGCCCGTGGTCGTTTCCTTCAGGCCCGCAAGCGCGATGATGTCGCCGGCGAAGGCCTCCTCGATCTCTTCGCGGTTGTTGGAGTGCATCATCATCATGCGGCCGATGCGCTCCTTCTTGCCCTTGGTGGAATTGAGGATGCTGTCGCCCTTCTTGAGGGTGCCCGAATAGATGCGCGTGAAGGTGAGCGAGCCCACGAAGGGATCGTTCATGATCTTGAACGCGAGCGCCGAGAAGGGATCGTTGTCATCCGCATGGCGGGCGATGTTGCGGGTTTCGGTTTCGTCACCCGGCTCGAAGCCCATGTAGGCGGGCACGTCGAGCGGGCTCGGCAGGTAATCGAGCACCGCGTTCAGGAGCGGCTGCACGCCCTTGTTCTTGAAGGCGGAGCCGCAGAGAACCGGCACGAAGGCCATCTCGAGCGTGCCCTTGCGGATCAGCCTGCGCAGGGTTTCGGCGTCGGGCTCCTCGCCTTCAAGATAGGCTTCCATCGCCTCGTCGTCCATCTCGACGGCGGTTTCGATCAGCTTGCCGCGCCATTCCTCGGCCTGATCCTTCAGGCTGTCGCGCACATCGCGAAGCTCCCAGGAAGCGCCGAGATCGTCACCGGTCCAGACCCATTCCTTCATGGTGATGAGATCGACGACGCCCTCAAGCTCGTTCTCGGCTCCGATCGGGATCTGCACGGGCGCCGGGGTGGCCCCGGTGCGATCCTTGATCATGCGCACGCAGTTGAAGAAATCGGCGCCGATCTTGTCCATCTTGTTGACGAAGACGATGCGCGGCACCTTGTAGCGATCGGCCTGGCGCCAGACGGTTTCCGTCTGCGGCTCCACGCCGGCATTGGCATCGAGCACGGCAACCGCGCCATCGAGCACGGCGAGCGAACGCTCCACCTCGATGGTGAAATCCACGTGGCCGGGGGTATCGATGATGTTGAGGCGGTGCTTGGGCGTCTGGGCCGACTTGCCATCCTCGGTGCGCTCCCAGAATGTGGTCGTCGCGGCCGAGGTGATGGTGATGCCCCGCTCCTGCTCCTGCTCCATCCAGTCCATCGTCGCGGCGCCGTCGTGCACCTCGCCGATATTGTGGGATTTGCCGGTGTAGTAGAGGATCCGTTCGGTGACGGTCGTCTTGCCGGCATCGATGTGGGCCATGATACCGAAGTTGCGGTATCTTTCGAGGGGATATTCGCGTGCCATTGTTTTGGGCCTGTGCCTGAAGGGTTACCAGCGGTAATGGCTGAAGGCTTTGTTCGCCTCGGCCATCTTGTGAGTGTCTTCGCGCTTCTTGACGGCGGCGCCGCGGCCATTGACGGCATCGAGCAGCTCGCCGGCCAGGCGCTCTTCCATGGTGTTTTCGTTGCGGTTGCGCGCGGCCTGGATCAGCCAGCGGATCGCCAGCGCCTCGCGGCGCTCGGGGCGCACCTCGACGGGCACCTGGTAGGTGGCGCCGCCAACCCGGCGCGAACGCACCTCGACGGCGGGCTTGATGTTGTCGAGCGCCTCATGGAACACTTCCACGGGCGCGCGCTTGATCTTTTCCTCGACCCGATCCATCGCGTTATAGACGATCTTCTCGGCCACGGCCTTCTTGCCGTCGATCATCAGGTTGTTCATGAACTTGGAAAGCACACGATCGCCAAACTTGGCGTCGGGCAGGATTTCGCGCTTCTCGGCAGCGTGACGACGGGACATCTCGCTCTCTCCTTATTTGGGGCGCTTGGCGCCATATTTCGAACGGCGCTGGCGGCGATCCTTCACGCCCTGGGTATCAAGGACACCGCGCAGGATGTGATAGCGCACGCCGGGAAGGTCTTTCACCCGGCCGCCACGGATCAGGACAACCGAGTGCTCCTGAAGGTTGTGGCTTTCACCGGGGATGTAGCTGATCACCTCGTAGCCGTTGGTGAGGCGCACCTTGGCAACCTTGCGCATGGCCGAGTTCGGCTTCTTCGGCGTCGTGGTATAGACGCGCGTGCACACGCCGCGCTTCTGCGGGCAGCCCTCGAGGTGGAGCGATTTCGAGCGTTTCACTTTGGGCTGCCGCGGCTTGCGGATCAGCTGTTGTATCGTTGGCATTCCGGTAATTCCCCGTGTTGCACCACATTCATTCCGTCGCGCGGGGGCACCCCCGCCATATCTCAAGCGCCCTGCTCTTCGCAAAGCGCAAAAACCGCTACGCCCCCTTATCTTCGCGGGGCGAGGCGGTGGGTATCCAGAGGATCGGGGCCAAGGGCCCGGATCATGACCACTACAGTTCTGATATAGACAATGGGGTAATCCCCATGCCCAAGTGCGCGCCGTATATGGGGAGTCGCGCCCCTTGTCAACACCGCCGGGGCGGAAAGCTTCACCTCATGCCTCACGAACGCGCGCCCGCCGCGCCCGTGCCGCACGCCAGAGGGTGAAGATGCCCGTGGCCACCACGATCGCGCTGCCGGCAAGGGTCATCGCATCAGGCCATTCGGCGAAGAAGAACCAGCCGATCACGAGCGCCCATATCAGGCTCGTGTAGCGAAAAAGCGTTACGAAAGCGATATCGCCAACCCGCATCATCATCACGCTGAGCAGCGAGCCGGCGATGATGAAAACCGTGGCGAGGCCGAGGAGGCCCGCCGTTTGATGATCGAGCGGCTTCCAATCCTCGAAAAATACGCCGGCCAGCCCCGCAATCCCCACGGCCGCCGTCGTCACCACTGCCACCAGCACCGAAGGCACCTCGGGCGCCATGCGCCGTACCGTCAGATCCCGCAGCGTAACGAAAAGCACCGATATCAGCGCATAGACGGAAAAGGCGTTGAAGCCTTCAAGACCCGGGCGCACGATCAGCAAGACGCCAAGAAAGCCGATCACGATTGCCAGCATCCTGCGCCAGCCGAGGGGCTCGCGCATGAAGAGTGCCGCGGCAAGCGTGACCGTGAGCGGCAAGGCCTGGAGAATCGCGATCACATTCGCCAGCTCCATGTTGAACAGCGCCTTGAAATAGAAAAGCGCCGCCGCCGTTTCAGCAAATGCGCGCAAACCAACAAGCCGCCACTGCCCGGCCGGGATGGCCATGCGAAAGGCGCCCATCCACCAGGCCATCACCGCGAGCGCGGCGGTCGTCAGCACACCGCGCAGGAACACCGACTCGAACAGCGGCAGCCGGCTGCCGATGGCCTTCATGCAGGCATCGTTGAGCGTATAGGCCGCCATGGTGGCCATCATCAGGAGCGCGCCGCGGATGTTGTCTCGGGAACTGTTCATGGCACGGCGATAACAGGAGCGGCGGGCAGGTTCCACCGCCGATTCCCGATCGCTGCGGCTTGCGATCCCTGCCGGGCATGTCCCGGCAACAACCCGCACAAGAGAAAGGGCCCCGCACAAGCGGAGCCCTTTCCATTCTTTTCAGGCCTTGAAAGCCGCTATCATTCTTCACGGCTTTCCGGCGTGTCCACGATGCCGCTGTCGATCTCGCCGGTGTCGATCACGTCATCCGCCATCGCTGCGCCTTCCATCATGCCCTCATCCATATCCGGTGCGGCAAGGGCAGCGGCAGCTTCGGCCTCGGCCTTGCGCGCCTCGATCACCTTCTGATCGCGCTTCTGGGCGATCTTGCGGATCTCCTGGGCAGCGCCGCCGGTGCCGGCTGGGATAAGGCGGCCGACGATCACGTTTTCCTTCAGGCCGATCAGCTTGTCACGCTTGCCCTGCACGGCGGCTTCCGTGAGAACGCGCGTGGTTTCCTGGAAGGAAGCCGCCGAGATGAAGGAACGTGTCTGCAGGCTGGCCTTGGTGATGCCGAGAAGCACGGGCTCCGCCTTGGCCGGACGGCCGCCCTTGGCGATCGCCTTCTCGTTTGCGGCATCCAGTTCGGCCTTGT
>JALVEX010000116.1 GCA_027030435.1 Paracoccaceae bacterium | reverse complement strand
GAAAACCGCCTTCTTCCACCTCGGCGAGCTTGTGGAATACGGCGAAACCGGGCAGATTTTCACCAACCCGCGCGATCCGCGCACCGAAAGCTACATCACCGGGCGGATCGGATAGGAGAGAGCCATGTCAGACCGTCACATCCTGCGCGCCTTCGATCGCGATCTGCGGGAAATCCAGGCCGAGATCATGAAGATGGGCGGGCTTGTCGAGGAGGCGATCCTCGACAGCGCCCGCGCCCTGGCCGCGCGCGATCCCGAACTGGCGGAGGAGGTGCGCCGCAGGGATCGCGAGATCGATGCGCTCGAAGCGCGGATCAACGAGGAGGCCGCGCGGGTGATCGCCCTGCGCCAGCCCGCGGCCTCGGATCTGCGCACCCTGCTCACGGTGATCAGGATCGCCGGCAATCTCGAGCGTATCGGAGATTACGCCAAGAACCTCGCCAAGCGCACCGCGGTGCTTGTCAACATGCCCGATATCGAGGGCGCCACGGGCTCGATCCGGCGCATGGCCAAGGAAGTCGAGCAGATGCTGAAGGATGCGCTCGATGCCTACATGCGCCACGATGCGGCGATCGCCGAGGAGGTCCGCCAGCGCGATCACGAGGTGGATCAGATGTATAACGCCCTGTTTCGCCAGGTCCTCACCTACATGATGGAGGATCCGCGCAAGATCACCCCCTGCATGCACCTCCATTTCATCGCCAAGAACATCGAGCGCATGGGCGATCACGTCACCAATATCGCCGAACAGGTGATCTATCTCGTGACCGGCGAAATTCCCGACGACAACCGCCCCAAGGCGACGGAGATCAGCGACGAGGGGCTCGCCGGCTGATGGGCGCTGCGCGCGGGAGCGTTTGGCGGGAAGGGGCGCAGCGGGGAGGGGCGCGATGCTGAAACCCCTGGTGCTTGTCGTCGAGGACGAACCCGCACAGCGCGAGGTGCTGCTCTACAATCTCGCCGCCGAGGGCTACCGCACCGCATCGGCGGCCGACGGCGAGGAGGCGCTCCTGAAGATCAGGGAGGAGGCGCCCGATCTCATCCTGCTCGACTGGATGCTGCCGCGCGTCTCCGGTATCGAGATCTGCCGCCGCCTCAAGGCGGGCCCCGAAACCCGCACCATCCCGGTGATCATGCTCTCGGCGCGCGCCGAGGAGGTGGATCGCGTGCGCGGGCTCGAAACCGGCGCCGACGACTACATGGTCAAGCCCTATTCCATGGCCGAGCTGATGGCGCGGCTGCGCACCCAGCTGCGCCGCACCCGCCCCGCCGGCGTGGGCGAGATGCTGCGCTTCGAGGATATCACCCTCGATCCCGAAACCCGCCGGGTGAGCCGCGCCGGCGTGCCGCTCGATCTCGGACCCACCGAATTTCGCCTGCTGGCCACGCTGATGGAGCGGCCGGGGCGGGTGTGGAGCCGCGAACAGCTTCTCGATCGCGTCTGGGGCCGGGATGTCTATCTGGAAACACGCACGGTGGATGTGCATGTGGGCCGGCTCAGGAAAGCGCTGAAAAAGGGCGGGGGGAGCGATCCCATCCGCACCGTGCGCGGCGCGGGCTACGGGCTCGGCTAGGCCGTAGCGCCGTCTCTTCCTCATCATTGGTCCATAAATATCCCGGGGGTGCGGGGCGGGGGGCGGAAAAACAGAGGCGCAGAGCCCCCGCTCCGGCCTGTCAACCGCCCGCAAGGGCCGGGATTGCAAGCCGGCGCAGGCCGTGGCAGGCTTTCGCGGCGATTGGCGCACATGAAAGGGGGGTGAATGGAGTATCTCGCGGATCTCTTTGCCGGTTTCGGGCATGAATTCACCCGCTCCTTCGTTGCCTTCAGCCCCGGCGTTGCGCTGATACGGATGGTCACCGCGCTGATCCTCGGCGGCGCGCTCGGGCTCGAGCGCAAGCTGCACGATCCCCATGCGCCGCTGCGCCTGCACATGCTGATCTCGCTCGCCGCCGCCCTTTTCACGCTGATCGCCTTCGAGCTGATCGCCGAGGGCGCGAAAGGGGCCAACCCGACGCTCCGGGTCGATCCGCTGCGTCTTGTCGCCGCCGTTACATCCGGCGTCGGCTTTCTTGCCGCCGGTTCGGTGCTCAATGCCCGCTCGGGCATCCACGGCCCGACGACCGGCGCCAGCATGTGGCTTGCCGGGGCCGTTGGGCTGACCTGCGGCACCGGGCGGCTGATGCTGGCCCTCATGTGCACCTTGCTGGCGCTTGTGGTGCTGATGATCGTGCGCCGCCTGGCGATCCTTGCCGGGGTCGAGCGGCCCTCGGAACCTGACGACCCCTGATCCCCTGTTGCCTCCGCCCGTTTGCCCGGACTTGTGCGAACGCAGCCATTTCACCGCCAAAACGCTTGTGTTATGCTGCGGTAAGCCGGCAAAAGATGCCTCTCTTTCACGGATGCGGAGCCCGAACCCATGCCCGAACAGAAGAAAGACGCCATTCAGAAGCCGCCCCGCCGCATCGTCTCCTCGCGCCACCTTGCCGAGGGCGAGGGCTGGGAGGCCTCGGAATTCGAATATGGCCTGATCATCGCCTTCAACGCCTTCAGCCGCTGGACAACCCGCTGCATGGCCGCCGCCGGCAATCCTGATCTGACGCCGCTCGAAATCCTGGTGCTGCACAACATAAATCACCGCTCCCGCGAAAAGCGGCTCTCCGATATCTGCTTCCTGCTCAACATCGAGGATACGCATACGGTGAATTACGCGCTCAGGAAACTGATGAAACAGGGGCTGATCGGCTCGGAAAAGCGCGGGAAGGAAGTGTTCTATTCCACCACGAAAGAGGGCGCGGCGCTCTGCACAGCCTATCGCGAGGTGCGCGAGCAATGCCTGCTCGAGGGGCTGAAGCAGCTCGATCTTTCGGGCGAGGAACTGCGCCGCATGGCCGCCAATCTGCGCATGCTCTCGGGGCTCTACGATCAGGCCAGCCGCGCCGCCGCCTCCTTGTAGGGCGGCTTTCTCCCGGGGTGTGGGAGATGAGGCGCTGAAGATTTCATGCCTCCGGCGGGAGTATTTTGGCCAAGATGAAGGGGAGACTCACCCTCGCGCCATGGCTGGGCGGTCGGGTTCGGGGCTATTGGCCGAGGGGGGCGAGCAGCGCGGCGAGCGCGGCGGCGGGATCCTCCGCTTTCCAGATCTCTTCGCCGATGGCGATGAAATCGGTGACGGGGGCGAGACTTTGCACCAGATCCGCGTCAAACCCGCCCTCGGCAACCACCGGGATCTCGATCATCTCGCTCCACCACTGGAAGAGATCGCGCTCCGCCCGGCTGCCGTCGCCCAGCGCGCTTTGCCCGACGGGGCCGAAGCTCACGTAATCGGCGCCCGCTTCGCCGGCGTTCATGCCGTCGTGGCGCGAGCGGCCGCAGAAGGCGCCCACGATCGCCTCCTTGCCAAGCTCCTTGCGCGCCTTTCGCACCGAGCGCGCGCCGTCCGAAAGATGCACGCCGTCGAGGCCGAGGCGCGTGACCATCAGCATGTGATCCTCGATCACGAGGGGGATGTCGCGCGCGTGGCAGATCTCGCGCAGCGCATCGCCGGCGCGCAGGATCCTGTCTTCGTCCTGGGTCGCGAGCGCAAGGCGCAGGCAGGCCACGGGGCGGGAATCGAGCACGCGCGCCAGCTGATCACCGAAGGTTTCGGGCGCGAATTGCGCCGGGGTGACAAGATAGATCTGCGGCTGCTCGGTTTGCGGGGTGCTCATCGGCCGGCTCCTTCTGTTGTCCTGGCGGGCTTGGCATCCTATAGCGCCGTGGCCCGGCTTTGGCCATTGCCTTGCACCGGCCTCCGGCCTATCACCCGGGGCCGAAGCAAGATGTGAGGAACATGCACATGCCCGCGCCCGCCGCTCCAGCCCCCGAAGCCCAGCCCGTATTCGTGCTGATCCGCCCGCAGATGGGCGAGAACATCGGCGCAGCGGCGCGCGCGATGCTGAATTTCGGGCTGGAGCGGATGCGCCTCGTTGCTCCGCGCGACGGCTGGCCCAACAGCCGCGCCGTGGCCATGGCCTCGGGCGCGGGGCGGGTGCTCGATCGGGCGGGCGTGCACGAAACCCTGCCCGGGGCGATC
>JALVEX010000115.1 GCA_027030435.1 Paracoccaceae bacterium | reverse complement strand
GGTGACGCTTGTCTTCCTCGGCTGGATGGAGAACGCCCAGCTTTCGATCGTCAACCTGATGGCGCTTCTGGCCAGCCTGCGCGAGGGGTTCAGCTGGGATACCTTCCTGATGGATCCGCTGGTGTTCATCCTGTGGTGCTCGGTGGCGGTGACGCTGATCTTCTGGGGCCGGGGCGGCTTTTGCGGCTGGCTCTGCCCCTTCGGTGCGCTTCAGGAGCTGACCAACCAGATCGGCCGCATCTTCCGCATCCCGCAATGGCGCCTGCCCTGGGGGCTGCACGAGCGGCTGTGGCCGATCAAGTATATCATCATGCTGGTGCTGCTGGGCGTTTCCATCGTCTCGATGCAGCTTGCCGAGCAATATGCGGAGGTGGAGCCTTTCAAGACGGCGATCATCCTCAAGTTCGCCCGCGCCTGGCCCTATGTGCTCTTCGTCGTGGTGCTGCTTGGGATCGGCCTCTTCATCGAGCGCTTCTACTGCCGCTATCTCTGCCCCCTCGGCGGCGCGCTGGCGGTGCCCGGGCGGATCAGGATGTTCGACTGGCTGAAGCGCTACAAGGAGTGCGGCAACCCCTGCCAGACCTGCGCCAACGAGTGCTTCGTGCAGTCGATCCACCCCACTGGCGAGATCAACCCCAACGAATGCCTGCAATGCCTGCATTGTCAGGTGCTCTATCAGGACCACGAGAAATGCCCGGTCGTCATCAAGCGCGACAAGCGGCGCAGGAAATCGGCCGAGAGCAACGCCATTTCCGGCGCCCGGCTCGAGGCCCTGATCAATCATCCCAACCACGGCAATCCGAAGTCAGAAAAGGAGAAATCAGATGTCTGACGACCATGAAAAACATGCCACGGAAAATGGCGGCGGCGTCACCAGGCGCGATGTGCTGACCGGCCCCCTGAAGGGCGCGGCGGTGCTGGGCACGGCGGCTGCCGTGGGCGGCGTTGGCGGCGCGAGCCTCCTTTCCTCCACCACGGCGGCAAAGGCGGCCGGGGCGCGCATCGAAGTGAAGCCCGGCGAGCTTGACGAATATTACGGCTTCTGGTCTTCCGGGCAATCGGGCGAGCTGCGCATCGTGGGCGTGCCCTCCATGCGCGAGCTGATGCGGGTGCCGGTGTTCAACCGCTGCTCGGCCACCGGCTGGGGCGAAACCAATGAATCGCTGAAGGTGCTGACTGAAGGCCTCCTGCCCGAGACGAAGGAATTCCTCGCCAAGCGCGGCATGAAGACATACCACAACGGCGATCTTCACCACCCGCACATGTCGTTCACCGACGGCACCTACGATGGCCGCTATCTCTTCATGAACGACAAGGCCAACACTCGCGTGGCCCGGGTGCGCTGCGACGTGATGAAGTGCGACAAGATAATCGAAATTCCCAACACTTCGGACATTCACGGCCTCAGGCCGCAGAAATATCCGCGCACCGGATATGTGTTCTGCAACGGCGAACACCGCATTCCGCTCCCCAATGACGGCAGCATCCTCGACGAGCCCGAAAAATATGTTTCCCTGTTCACCGCGATCGACGGCGACACCATGGAAATCGCCTGGCAGGTGATGGTTTCGGGCAACCTCGACAACTGCGATGCCGATTACCAGGGCCGCTATGCCATGTCGTCCTGCTACAACTCCGAAGAAGGGGTGACGCTCGAGGAGATGACCGAGGCCGAGATGGACCACGTGGTGGTGTTTGACACCAAGCGCATCGAACAGGCCATCAAGGACGGCAAATACGAGGTGCACAAGGGGGTGAAGGTGCTCGACGGGCGCAAGAGCTCGGATCTCGGCATCACCGTCTATATCCCGATCCCCAACAGCCCGCACGGCGTCAATACCGCGCCCGACGGCAAGTATGTGGTGGTGAACGGCAAGCTCTCGCCCACGGTTTCGGTGATCGAATGGGCGAAACTCGCCGATGTGTTCGATGGCAAGGCCGAGCCGCGCTCTGCGGTGGTGGCCGAGCCTGAGCTGGGCCTTGGCCCCCTTCACACCGCCTTCAACGGCAAGGGCGAGGCCTATACTACCCTCTTCCTCGACAGCCAGATGGTGCATTGGGATATCGAGAAGGCCATCCGCGCCTACGCGGGCGAGGATGTGGATCCGATCATCCAGAAAACGGATGTGATGTATCAGCCCGGCCACAACCACACCACCATGGGCGAAACCAAGGAAGCCGACGGCAAGTGGCTTGTCTCGCTCAACAAGTTCTCGAAGGACCGCTTCCTCAATGTCGGCCCGCTCAAGCCCGAGAACGATCAGCTGATCAACATCCAGGACGGCAATCTCGAAGTGGTGCACGATGGCCCCACGTTTGCCGAGCCGCATGACTGCATCCTGGTGCGGGCCGATATCGTCAACCCGATCAGCGTCTGGAAACGGGATGATCCGATGTGGGAAGAGGCCCGCAAGCAGGCCGCGGCCGATGGCGTGGATCTCGAGGAAGGCGCCGATGAGCCGATCCGCGACGGCAACAAGGTGCGCGTCTACATGACATCCTCGGCGCCCGTGTTCTCGCACGAGAAATTTACCGTGAAACAGGGCGATGAAGTCACCATATATGTGACGAACATCGACGACGTGGACGATCTCACCCACGGCTTCACGCTCGGCAACCACGGTATCGCCATGGAGGTTGCGCCCCAGGCCACCGCATCGGTGACCTTCACCGCCGATCGCCCCGGCGTGCACTGGTATTACTGCCAGTGGTTCTGCCACGCGCTCCACATGGAGATGCGCGGCCGGATGCTGGTTGAGCCGGCGTAAGGCAGAACTTGAAGAAAGGCGCGCAACATGCACAAATGGCTAATCCTTTTCCTTTCGATCCTCTTCGCAGGCCCGGTGCTTGCGGGTGAGATCGCCGTGGGGAAGGATCCCGCTGCACTGTTGCGCGCCATGGAGAAGGCGCAGGCGGGGGATGTCCTCCGCCTGCGTGCCGGGGCGCGTTACGATGGCCCCCTGCGGATCGAAAAGCCCCTCACCCTGATCGGCAACGGCGCCACCGTTGACGGCGGCGGCAAGGGCTCGGTGATCACCGTCGCCGCGCCCGACGTGGCGCTGAAGGGCCTCGTGGTGATCGGCTCGGGCTCGGCCGGCGACGGGCTGGACGCCGGCATCACGCTGACGAAAAAGGCCACCCGCGCGCTGGTGGAAGGCAACCGGGTGCTCGGCAATCTCGTGGGCATCGACATTCACGGCGCGCAGGATGCGCTGGTGGCGGGCAACACCATCGAGGGGCGGCGCGACAGGCGCATGAACGATCGCGGCAACGGGATCTATGTGTGGAACGCGCCCGGCGCGCGGGTGATCGGCAATGACGTTCGCTACGGGCGCGACGGCATCTTCGTCAACACCTCGAAGAAAAACGTGTTCAGCCACAACCGCTTCCGCGATCTGCGCTTCGCGGTGCATTACATGTATGCCAATGACAGCGTTGTGGAGGGCAATATCTCGCTTGGCAATCACCTCGGCTATGCGATCATGTTTTCCGATCGCGTGGTGGTGCGCGGCAATCTCTCGCAAGGGGATCGCGATCACGGCATCATGCTCAATTACACCAACATGAGCACCATCGAAGGCAATACCATCCGCGGCGTGAAGCATAAATGCCTCTTCATCTACAACGCCCACAAGAACGAGATCACCGGCAACCGCTTCGAGGGCTGCGGGATCGGCGTCCATTTCACCGCCGGCTCGGAGCGCAACCGGATCTGGGGCAATGCCTTCATCGCCAACCGCACGCAGGTGAAATATGTCGGCACCCGCTGGGTGGAATGGAGCCGGGGCGGGATCGGCAATTTCTGGTCCGATCATTCGGCCTTCGATCTCGATGGCAACGGCATCGCCGACAGCGCCTACCGCCCCAATGACGTGATCGACCACGTGCTCTGGAGCCAGCCGGCGGCCAAGGCGCTGATGGGCTCTCCGGCGGTGCAGCTGATCCGCTGGTCGCAATCGGCCTTTCCGGCGCTGCTGCCGGGCGGGGTGATCGACCGCGCGCCGCTGATGCGCCCCGTCACCCCGGAAATCCCGCAATGGCCCCCCGCCATACCGCAACTGAAAGAAGCAACCCCGCAACCGAAAGAAGCAGACGGATGAACGCGCTCGAGATCGAGAA
>JALVEX010000114.1 GCA_027030435.1 Paracoccaceae bacterium | reverse complement strand
CAATTCCTCGAAATCACCGCCTATGCGCTCGATGGCTTCGCCTTCGCCGCCGAGGCGCTGGTGGGGCAGGCGCTGGGCGCGCGCGATCGCGCCCGCCTGCGCCGCGCCGCCCTTCTGGCGAGTTTCTGGGGGCTCCTGATCGTGATCGCGATGGCGCTTGGTTTCGCGCTGTTCGGCGGCCGTATCATCGACATCATGACAACCGCGCCCGATGTGCGCCTCGAGGCGCGCCGCTACCTGCCCTGGATGGTGCTCTCGCCGCTCGCCGGGCTCGCGGCCTGGATGCTGGATGGCATCTTCATCGGCGCCACCCGCACCCGCGACATGCGCAACATGATGGCGCTTTCCTTCGCCATCTATCTTGCCGCGCTCTGGCTGCTGGTGCCGCCTTTCGCCAATCACGGGCTCTGGGCGGCGCTGCTGATTTCATTCGTGGCCCGCGGCATCACGCTTGGTCTGCGCTATCCGGCGCTGGAGGCGCGGGCCGCGTGAGAGCGGGGGCTGCCTGTTTTCTCCCGCCCCGCCCCGCGCCCTCGGGATATTTACGGACCAATGACGAGGGCTATTTGGTGCCGAACATCCGATCGCCGGCGTCCCCGAGGCCGGGCACGATATAGCCCTTTTCGTTGAGCTTCTCGTCCACAGCGGCGGTGACGATCGGAACGTCCGGGTGGGCTTCCTTCATGCGCGCGATTCCCTCCGGGGCGGCGAGCAGGCAGAGGAAGCGGATGTTTTTCGCGCCGGCCTCCTTCAGGAGATCGATGGCGGCGACGGAGCTGTTGCCGGTGGCGAGCATGGGGTCGACGGCGATCACGAGGCGATCTTCAAGCTCGGCGGGCACCTTGAAATAATATTGCACGGGCTGGAGGGTTTCCTCATCGCGGTAAAGCCCCACGAAACCCACGCGCGCCGAGGGGATGAGATCGTGAATGCCTTCCAGGAGGCCGTTGCCGGCACGCAGGATCGAGATCAGGGCGAGCTTCTTGCCGGCAAGGGTGGGGGCGTCCATCTCGGTGATCGGGGTTTCGATTCGCTTGGTTTCCATCTCGAGATCGCGGGTGATCTCGTAGGCCAGAAGCTGGCTGATCTCGCGCAGGAGCTGGCGGAAGACGGCGGTGGAGGTGTTCTTGTCGCGCATGAGGGTGAGCTTGTGCTGCACCAGCGGGTGATCGACGACGGTGAGATGTTCGCTCATGGGCTCGGCTCCAGTTTCTTCAAGAGCGCCTCGCGTGTGGCTTGATCGCAGAAGGCGGCATTGGCGGCGGTGATATTGAGGCTTCTTAGCACATCCTGATCCCAGCGGAAGGCCTCGGCGAGGGCTTCGTATTCGCGCGTGAGCGATGTGCGGAAGAAGGGGGGATCATCGGTGGAAACCGTTACCCTCACGCCCGCTTCGCGCAGGGCGTTGATCGGATGGGCGGCCCAATCGGAATAGAGGCCGAGGGCGATATTGGAGCCGGGGCAGACCTCGAGCGTGATGCCCTCATCGGCGAGTTCCGCCACCAGCGCGGGATCCTCGATGGCGCGCACCCCGTGGCCGATGCGCTCGACGCGCAGATCGCGCAGGCTCGCGCGCACGCTTTCGGGCCCGGCGAATTCTCCGGCATGGGTGGTGAGGCGCAGGCCCGCCTCGCGGGCCATGTCGAAGGCATAGGCGAAATTGGCGGGCTTGCCGGCGTTTTCATCCCCGCCCATGCCAAAGCCGGTGATGAAATCCCCGGCCGTTTCCTGGGCGCAGGCGGCGGTGCGGCGGGCCCGATCGGGGCCGAAATGGCGCACGGGGGTGATAATCCCGCGCATCTCGATGCCGGTTTCCCGCTTCTCGATGGCGGCGGCTTCCCCGATCGCGGCGAGATACTCGCGCCAGGCGGCAAGATCGCCGCCACCGCAGAAATCGGGGGAGAGGAAGGCCTCGAGATAGATCACGCCATCGGCGGCGCGCTCCTGAAGCACGGCGCGGGTGAGGCGGTGATAATCCTCGGGGCTTTTCAGCGTGGCCGTAGCGGCCTCGTAAACCTGCAGGAAATGCAGGAAATCGGTGAAGGCGTAACCGCCGTCCGGGGCGAATACGCCGGTGAGATCCATGCCCTTCGCTGCGGCCAGGGCGCGGATCAGATCGGGCGGGGCGGCGCCTTCGAGGTGCAGGTGCAGTTCGACCTTCGGCATGTCTTTCACAGGAAGCTCTCTCCTTTCGCAAGCGGCGGCAGGCCGAGATGTGCGGCAACGCTCGCCCCCACATCGACATACCCCCTGAGGCCGATCTCGCGCCCCGGCGCGCCGATCACGCGCCCCACCACCGGCACGCGCTCGCGGGTGTGATCGCTGCCGCACCAGGTGGGATCGTTGCCGTGATCGGCGGTAAACAGGATCAGATCGCCATCGCGCAGGTGCTCCATGATAGCGGGGATCGCGGCATCGAACCACTCCAGCGCCCGGGCATAGCCCGCCACATCGCGCCGGTGGCCGTATTTCGTATCGAACTCGACGAAATTGGCGAAGGTGAGGCTGCCATCTTCGGCTGTTCGGGCAAGGTGGATGAGCGCCTGCATCAATTCGGCGTCGGGGCCCTTCACCACATCATCAATGCCGCGCATCGAGAAGATATCGCCGATCTTGCCGATCGCATGCACCCTGCGCCCCGCCTCATGGGCCACGTCGCAAAGCGTGGGGGCTGGGGGCGCGATGGCGTAATCATGGCGGTTGGCGGTGCGGGTGAAGCCTTGTCCGGGCGTGCCGATGAAGGGGCGGGCGATCACCCGGCCCACCTTCATCTCGTGCAGGATCGGCGCCATCTTCTCGCACAGATCGAGAAGGCGGGCGAGGCCGAAGCTCTCCTCATGCGCCGCGATCTGATAGACGCTGTCGGCCGAGGTGTAGCAGATCGGCCAGCCGCTGCGCATGTGCTCGGCGCCGAGCTCCTCGATGATCTGCGTGCCCGAGGCGTGGCGATTGCCGAGGATGCCTTCGGTGCCGGCGAAGCGGCAGGTGGCTTCGACGATCCCGGGCGGAAAGCAGGGCTCGGTATCGGGAAAATAGTGCCACTCCCAGGGCACGGGCACGCCTGCAAGCTCCCAATGGCCGGAGGGCGTATCCTTGCCGCGCGAGATTTCCGTGGCCGCGCCCCAGATGCCCCGGGGCGTGGCTTCAAGGCCCGGCGTGGGCGCGCCCGAGGCAAGCCGGATCGCCGCGCCAAGGCCGAGGGCGTCGATATTGGGCAGCCTGAGCGGCCCTTCGCGGCCCTCGTCGGCGCGCCCGGCGGCGCATTCGCGGGCGATGTGGCCAAGCGTGTTGGCGCCGGTATCTGGGGTTGTGCCGTTGAAGAAGGTATCGGCATCGGGTGCGCCGCCGCAGCCGACGCTGTCCATCACGATCAGGAAGGCGCGCGCCATCAGGTGATCCTTTCGCGGATGAGGGGGGGCGGTGATGCCGGCCCCTCGCTTATGGTGATCGCCGCGAGCGCCTTTTGCGCCGCGGCCTTTGCGGTGGCCTCGTCGGTGGCGTGAACGGTGAGCAGCGGATCGCCCCTGTTCACCGCCGCTCCGAGGCGGATGATGTGCGAGAAGCCCACAGCGGGATCGATCGCATCGCCCTCGCGCTGGCGCCCGCCGCCGAGGGCCACCACGGCGAGGCCCAGGGCTTCGCCATCCATTGCTGCGATCACGCCGGCCTTCGGGGCGGGGAGATCGCGCATGACGGGGGCCTCGGGCAGGTGTGTGCGCCAGTTTTCGGGAAAATCCGGCGGCCCGCCCAGCATGGCCACCATGCGCCCGAAGCGCTCGGCCGCTTCGCCGCTTGCCAGTGCCGCGCGGATACGGCCCGCGCCCGCCTCCGGGCTTTCGGCAATGCCCGCGAGGGCGAGGCATTCACCGCCAAGGGCGATCGTGAGGTGGGCAAGGGGGGTATCGAGCGCGCCTTCGGTGAGGAGCGCCATGCATTCGGCCACCTCGAGCGCATTGCCCATGGCGCTGGCGAGGGGCTGGTTCATGTCGGAGATCAGGGCGGTGGTGGGGCAGCCCGCGCCTTTCGCGGTTTCCACGAGCGCGCGGGCGAGCCTGCGCGCTTCATCGGCGCTTTTCATGAAAGCGCCGGAGCCGCATTTTACATCGAGCACAAGGGCCTGAAGC
>JALVEX010000113.1 GCA_027030435.1 Paracoccaceae bacterium | reverse complement strand
ATCGCGATCGCTACATCACCACCGAAGTGGGCCAGCACCAGATGTGGGCGGCGCAGTTCATGGGATTCGAGGCCCCCAACCGCTTCATGACATCGGGGGGGCTCGGCACCATGGGCTATGGCTTCCCCGCCTCGATCGGCGTTCAGATCGCCCATCCCGACGCGCTGGTGATCAACGTGGCCGGCGAGGCCTCCTGGCTGATGAACATGCAGGAAATGGGCACGGCCGCGCAATACCGCCTGCCCGTCAAGCAGTTCATCCTGAACAACGAGCGCCTCGGCATGGTGCGCCAGTGGCAGCAGCTGCTGCACGGCGAGCGCTATTCGCACAGCTGGTCGGAATCGCTGCCCGATTTCGTGAAGCTCGCCGAGGCCTTCGGCGCAAAGGGCATCCAGTGCTCCGATCCGGCCGATCTCGATGACGCGATCATGGAAATGATCGCGCACGACGGCCCGGTTGTGTTTGACTGCCTGGTGGAAAAGCACGAGAACTGCTTCCCGATGATCCCCTCCGGCGCGCCCCATAACGAAATGCTGATGGGCGACGCGAGCACCGAGGACGCGATCGGCGCCAAGGGCGCTGTTCTGGTTTAGGAAAGGCCTGCAAATGACTGCACTCAAAATAGAAAAAGGCTCCTCCAAGCATTCGGCCTACGATCTGCGCGATCCCAATGCGGCCAGCGACGAGCGCCACACGCTGGCGGTGATCGTGGATAACGAGGCAGGCGTGCTGGCGCGCGTGATCGGGCTGTTTTCGGGGCGCGGCTACAATATCGAGAGTCTGACCGTGGCCGAGGTCGATCACGAGGGGCACCGCTCGCGCATTACCATCGTCACCACCGGCACGCCGGCGGTGATCGAGCAGATCAAGGCCCAGATCGGGCGCATCATCCCGGTGCACGAGGTGAAGGATCTGACGGTAAACGGCCCGAGCGTGGAGCGCGAACTGGGGCTGTTCAAGGTTGCCGGCACCGGCGAGAAGCGGGTGGAGGCGCTGCGCCTCGCCGACATCTTCCGCGCCAATGTGGTGGACAGCACGCTCGAAAGCTTCACCTTCGAGATCACCGGCACGCCGGAAAAGATCGACGCCTTCGCCGAGCTGATGCGCCCGCTCGGGCTGGAAAGCGTGGCCCGCACCGGCGTTGCGGCGCTTTCGCGCGGCTGAACGCACGGAAAGGTCAGGCAAGGGCTCGGGCGACGTCAGCAGAGCTGTTCGCGTCCGAGCGGATCTCCTCCGGCCGTCACGCGGGCAGTGGCGCGGGCCGGGCAGTGGCGCGGGCAGAAAAAGCCCCGCCGGCGGATCCGCGCGGCGGGGCTTGTTTCATATACGCATCATGTGCGCTCCGATCATGCTCAGAGCGCCTTTTGCAGCGCCTCGGCAAGATCGGTGCGCTCCCAGGAGAAGCCGCCGTCGGGCTCGGGATCGCGGCCGAAATGGCCATAGGCGGAAGTGCGCTGATAGATCGGCCTGTTGAGGCCGAGATGCTCGCGAATGCCGCGCGGGGTGAGATCCATCGCCTCGCCCACCGCGCGCTCGATCTCGGCATCGGGCACGGTGCAGGTGCCGTGGGTATCGACATAGATCGAAAGCGGCTTCGAAACCCCGATCGCATAGGAAAGCTGGAGCGTGCAGCGATCCGCCAGCCCGGCGGCGACGATGTTCTTGGCGAGGTAACGCGCCGCATAGGCGGCCGAGCGATCCACCTTGGTGGGATCCTTGCCCGAAAACGCCCCGCCCCCGTGCGGCGCCGCGCCGCCGTAGGTATCGACGATGATCTTGCGCCCCGTCAGCCCCGCATCGCCGTCCGGCCCGCCGATCACGAAGGTGCCGGTGGGGTTGACATGCCATTCGGTTTCGTCCGTCAGCCAGCCGGCCGGGAGCACCTCGCGGATGAAGGGCTCGACGATGGCGCGGATGTCGTCGGAGGTCTGATCCTCGCTCTCATGCTGGGTCGAGAGCACGATCGAGGTGATCCCCACCGGACGACCGTTTTCGTAGCGCACCGAAAGCTGCGATTTGGCATCGGGGCGCAGGCTGGGCGCATCCCCCGCCTTGCGCGCCTCGGAGAGCCGGCGCAGGATGGCATGGGCATACTGGATCGGGGCCGGCATCAGCTCGGGCGTTTCGCGTGTGGCGTAGCCGAACATGATGCCCTGATCGCCGGCGCCCTCGTCCTTGCCCTCGGACGCATCCACCCCTTGCGCGATATGCGCCGATTGCTCGTGCAGGAGATTGGTGATCTCCACCGTCTTCCAGTGGAATTCATCCTGCTCGTAACCGATGTCACGAATGCATTCGCGGGTGATGTCCTCGACCTTGGCGAGCATCTCGTGAAGGCGGTCTTTGTCGGAAAGGCCGACCTCGCCGCCGATCACCACGCGGTTGGTGGTGGCGAAGGCCTCGCAGGCCACCCGGGCCTCGGGCTGTTCGGCGAGAAACGCATCGAGAACCGAATCCGAAATGCGATCGCACACCTTGTCGGGGTGCCCCTCCGAAACCGATTCAGAGGTGAAGACGTAGTTCTTTCGTGACATGAAAAGTGCTCCATTGATGCCGGACCGCCACGCCAGGAAGCCGTTGTGGCGGCGATCCACATCCGATAGCGGGCCGGTGGGGTGCGGTCAATTGCTTTTTCGCGGGCTTTTTCGCAATCGCGCGGAAAGTAGAAGCAGCAGCCCGGCAGCGATCAGCAGCGCCACGGGGAGATCGCCCGTGCGGCTGTAGGGCGTGGGGGGAAGGGCAGCAGGGAGGCGGGCATCGATGAAATCGGCCACCCCGAGCGGGATTTCGGCCAGAATGCGCCCGCGCGGGCCGATCACGGCGGAAATGCCGGTATTGGCGGCGCGCAGCATGGGCAGGCCCTGCTCGATGGCGCGAAAGCGGGCCTGGGCGAGGTGCTGCCAGGGGCCGGAGAAGGTGCCGAACCAGGCATCGTTGGTGATCTGGAGCAGGAAACGGGCGCGCGCAGGCGCGGCGTTCACATCCTGGGGAAAGATCGCCTCGTAGCAGATCAGCGGCAGGGCGCTTCCAAGGCCGGGAACGTCAATGAGGCGCGCGCCGGGGCCGGGGGCAAAGCGCCCGCCCTGCGCCACCAGCGCCTCGAGGCCGAACCGGCGGGCGGTATCGGCGAAGGGCACGTATTCGCCGAAGGGCACGAGGTGGTGCTTGTCGTAGATGGCGGCGATCTCTCCGCCCTCGGTGACGAGGAAGAGGCTGTTGCGCAGGCTTCCGCCCGCCTCGCGCAGGCCCCCGAGCGCCACCGGCCGCCCGCCCGCCGCTTCGGAAACGATCTGCGCCACGTCCCCCCCGCTCTCCACCGCATAGGGCACCGCCGTTTCCGGCCAGATCGTGAGCGCGGGGCGCAGCGCGGACGGATCGCGCGGCGGCGCGGCGGTGAATTCGATCTGGCGGCGGAAGAACACCGGCACCATATCGGGATCCCACTTCAGCCGCTGCTCGGCATTGGGCTGGACCAGCCGGATGACGGGCCGCCCCGCAGTTTCCGGCGCAGAGGCGGCGCGCGAAAGGCCAAGGAGCGCAAGCCCCCCGATCACCAGCGCCAGCCCCCCGAGGGCCGCCAGCGGGCGGCGGGCCTCAAGCGCCGCGGCCGTGGCGGCACCGATCAGCAGGGTGAAGAGCGTGAGCCCGTGCGGGCCGATCAGCGCCGCGCCCTGATCTAGCCCGTAGCCGAGCCAGAGATAGGCCGGCAGCGCCCAGGGAAAGCCCGTCAGCACATAGGCGCGGGCAAGCTCCACGCCCGCGAGGGGGCGGCGCGCGGGCCGGGGGGCGAGCCAGCGCGCGAGCGCGAAGGCCGCGGCCCAGAGCATGGCGAGCCCGCCGGCAAGGCCCGTGAGCGCAATCGGCGCCATCCAGCCGTGGCGCGCCGCATCAACGAGGAAGGGCTCCACGATCCACACCAGCGCCAGCCCAAAATAGCCGAGTCCGACACCCCAGCCAAGCCGCGCCGCCGCCCATGCCCCGGCCGTATCGCGCCACAGCAGAAATGCGGCGATCAGGCCGGCCAGCGCCACGGGAAGAAGGGCGAAGGGCGCCTGGCCGAGCGCCAGCGCCGCGCCCGCCCCGATCCCGGCAAGGAAGCGCCATCCGGGGAACCTCCGGCGAAGGGCACGG